>JAIRPB010000001.1 GCA_031257305.1 Azoarcus sp. | reverse complement strand
CGCTCCGGCGGCAGCCCGACTTCAGCCGCGCCGGGAAGGATGAGGGGGACGAGGTCTGTTATTTGCGGGGCGCTTTGGCGCTCGCCATTGGCAAATACGGCCTCCGCGCCTTCTGGCCCAGATGTGACGCGGACAACGATTTGCCCTAGCGGGCTGATGATGGTCAAAGAATCCGCGCCGGGATGGCGTTGCCAGTCTATCCGCCCGTTAGCGGACTGCGACCCGTCGCTCACGGAAATGCGTCCCGACAGGCTGAAGGCATCAGCGGCTTGCCGCGCTATGGCTACGGCGGCGGGGGCGGGCGGGTTGAGAATGCAGCCGGACGAGAGCAGCCCCGCCGCAAGGGCCGCCATCCAGAAGCGGGGCGCGCGGGCGGTGTGGCTCAACGTTTTTTCTCTGAATTGGAATACAGGCGTTGGATGGTGCTTTTTAGCGACGTATTGCTGGGATTATCTGATATGGCTTTGTTGAGAATGCTCCGTGCTTCGTCGTTGCGGTTCATCCGCCAGAGCACTTCGCCGAGGTGGGCGGCGATTTCGGGGTCAGTACGCAGGGCATAGGCTTGCCGGAGGCGTTCTAGCGCGCCGGGCAAGTCGCCTCGCCTGAAACGTACCCATCCCATGCTGTCGGTGATGTAAGGGTCTTTGGGGAGAAGCTCTAGCGCACGGGTGATGAACTTTTCCGCTTCGTCTAGACGTAGCCCCCGGTCCGCGAGGGAATAGCCGAGTGCGTTATAGGCATGGGCATGTTCCGGGGACAGCGCAATGAGTTTGCGAAGCCGCGTTTCCATCACATCGTGCCGCCCGGTGCGGTCCGCGAGCATGGCGGATTCGTAAAGCAGTTCGTTATCGTCAGGCTGTGCGCGGAGGGCTTGGTCAATGAGATTGAACGCCTGTTGGGCTTGCCCGGACTCTGTGAGGATGAGGGATTCGGCAAGCAGATAACGGCGGCGGGTTTCGGGATTAGGCGCGGTTTGCAGGAGCTTGCGGGCTTGGTCGAGTTTGCCTTCTTTGGCAAAGGTCTGTGCGCTGCGGATACGCGCTTCGGCAGAGTATCCGCCGGGGGTTACTGCGTTAAACCATTGGCGCGCGGCAGGGTAGTTGCCCCGGTTGGCGGCGAGCTTCCCAAGCTGGAGGCGGATGATGTCGGCTTGGGGATGCCCGCCGGCCAGTGCTTTTTTGAGTAGCGGCTCTGCGGTGGCCGCATCGCCGATTTCGGCGGAAAGCATGGCAACGGTATAGAGCAGGTTGCGGTCATTGGGCGCGGCGGCAAGCAGGATGCTGAACTGTGCCCGGGCTTCCGCCAATTTATTGGCGGCAATCAAGCTCCGGGCATAAGCCAGACGCAATTCTTGGTTGTTGGGGTCACGCGCCAGCACGGTGGCCAGCATCTGGCAGGCTTTGTCCGCCGAGTCGGTTTCGACCAAAATGTGGGTTTTAAGCAACAGTGCGGGCAACCAATTAGGACGCAGTTCAAGGGCGCGGTCCAAAGCGCCCGTAGCCTCCATTGGGCGCCCGGCAATCAGGGTAGCTTGGGCGCGGGCGAAATGCGCTTCGGGATGCGTTAGATAAGGCTCGGTGAGGCGGTAGATGGTGCTGCGTACCGCATCTTTGTTTTCGGCTTTTGCTAAGGCCCGGTTAAGCCCAAGCAGGTTCGCGGGGAGTTTGGCGAGGTCACGCGCCAGCGCGGCGGCCAGCACTTGCTGGGCTTTGTTGAGCGTGGGGTTGTGCCCTTGCTGGACATAGGCGAGGAACTGCTGGGCCTCTTTTGACTCTGGGGCAATCTCCACCCACAGTTTGGCGGCTTCGGCAGTGAGCGCGTTATCTTTTGTGCGGTAAGCGATATAGGCCGCACGGTGGGCGATGCGCGGGTCACGGGTTTTGCGGGCGAGGGCGAGATAGGTGCGGGCAGAGAGGTCAAACTGGCTACGGGCGGCGGCGATTTCTGCCAGCAGGAATTCTTGCAGTGTCTCAGAACTCAATTCCTGCGAAGGGAATTCTCCCGGTTCGGGGGGGGCGGGAACGTCGTTTGCGGAAAGCGCGTCGTTTTCTTCATCGCCTTCTTCTTCATCTTGTGTGTCCTCGTCGGCATCCATGCCTGCTTCCGGCACATCCTCTGCGTTTTGGGCAAACGTTGGGACAGGCGGCAGGCATAACGCCAGAAGGGTTCCCAAAAGGGCAAGGGCACGGGTAATAGAAAGGCTCATAGTTACTGTCCGTTACTGTCCGGGGATATGGGGATACGGCAAAGTCCAACATGGTAGGCATTTTGACGGGGTAACGGCAAGCGGCAATTTGATAATATGCGCTAGTGCAGAAAAAGATTATTGCGAGACGGATGTCCGGTTTTTGGGGAAATTTTTGGGTCTTTTTAGTGAGCCGATAGACCAAGCGGGCTGAAATCGAATAATCCTGTGATGGTGCGCATGTGCAATAGGCGCTAAACTTAGCCGGGTTTGAAGGTATGCCGGAATATTCTTGGCATGTGAAATGGCAGAAAAAATGACGAGCAGATTAACATGACTTTGGCCGAACAGTTTTCAGCTTATAGCCATTGGCGTGACGAAACAGCCGAAGCGGTACTGAAGTTGCGTAACTGGCTCAATCTTAACGATGTCAGTGACGCACAGGCCGACCAGCGTCTGCAACATCTGATTGAGCGTTTGCGTACCGACAAACTAACCGTGGCGTTTGTTGCTGAGTTCTCCCGTGGGAAATCCGAACTCATCAACGCGATTTTTTTCGCTGAACATGGCGGGCGGATTTTGCCTTCCAGCGTGGGGCGCACGACGATGTGCCCCACGGAATTGCAATGGTCTGCGGATGCCACGCCCGAACTGCGGCTGCTGCCTATCGAAACGCGCACACGTGTGGAGCCTGTAAGCGAACTCAAGCAGCTTCCCGAATACTGGACCATCGAGCCGCTTGACGTGGACTCAAAGGCTAATCTTCTGGCGTCGCTGGCGCGGGTTAGCGAAGTCACCCGCGTATCGGAAGAAGAGGCAGAAAACCTAGGCTTCAAAATCGACCCAGAAGGCGAATCTGGACTCAAACCCGGCGCGGACGGCATGGTAGAAGTCCCCAAATGGCGTCATGCCGTTATCCAGTTTCCGCACCCGTTGTTAGAACAAGGCTTGGTGGTGCTTGATACGCCGGGGCTTAACGCGATTGGCGCGGAACCTGAACTCACGCTTTCCCTGTTGCCAAATGCCCATGCCGTGCTGTTCATTTTGGCCGCTGATACGGGCGTGACGTTGAGCGACATGACGGTGTGGCGTGATTACGTCAGCGTGGATGCGCGGGAAAAAGGCCGGCTTGTTGTGCTCAACAAAATCGACGGCTTGTGGGACGGTTTGCGTGACGATACAAGTATCGACGCCGAAATCGAACGGCAGGTTCGTTCCGTAGGGGAAACGCTCGAAATCGGCCCGAATTCGATTTTCCCGGTGTCAGCGCAAAAAGGGTTGGTGGCCCGCGTCAATAACGACGCGGCACTGCTCGAAAGAAGCCGCCTGCTGGCGCTGGAACGGGCGCTATCCGAAGACTTGCTGCCCTCCAAGCAAGAAATCGTGCGGACCAACACCCTAGGCGAAACCCGCGACCTCATCCACCAAGCCGAAGTGCTGCTCCAAGCGCGGCTGAACGGGGTGAAAGAGCAACTCAAAGAACTCGGCAGCCTGCACGGTAAAAACCGTGGCGTTGTCGAATACATGATGTACAAAATTCGCGTTGAAAAAGACGAATTCGAGCAAGGGCTTAAAAAGTATTACGCCGTGCGTTCAGTGTTTACCGGGTTATCTAACCGCTTGCTTTCGCATCTGGGGATGGACACCCTGCGTACCGAAACACGAAAAACCCGTGACGCCATGCTCCAAACCCGTTTTTCGCTCGGCCTGCGCGATGCGATGAAAAACTATTTTTTGAGCATGCACGCGAACCTCGACAAAGCCGAAACAGACATCGCCGAGATTTACCGCATGCTAGATGCCATGTATAAACGGTTCAGCGTTGAACACGGCTTAAAGCTCACCCCGCCCGAAAAATTCTCTACTCAGCGTTGCGATGGCGAACTCAACCACCTAGAGAGCGTGTGCAACCGCCATCTCGGCACAACGCTAACGCTCATCACGACTCAAAAAAGTGTGTTGATGAAGAAGTTTTTCGAGACGGTGGCCGTCCAAGTGCGCCGTATTTTTGAACTGCTCAACCGCGACGTTGAACAATGGCTACGGGCTGTTATGGCGCCGCTAGAAATCCAAGTGCGGGAATACCAACTGCAACTCAAGCGCCGGCTAGAAAGCGTCCGCCGCATCCATCAAGCCACCGATACCTTGGAAAACCGGGTAGAGGAACTGCGCCAAGCTGAATTATCGAACGTTGCCCTTATCGACGAACTCACGGATTTGCGCGATGGCATCCGCAACGCGCTGGACGCTATTAACAATAGTAACCAAGCCGAAACGGTTATCCCGCAACGTGTGGCTGTGGTGGCTTAAGAACGGGCTGTTGTTCGTGCGGGTAAGTTTTGTGCGTGTTGAACGTACTCGAAAGAGCCGCCCCGCGCCGTGGGGCAGGGCGGGTTACTACACCGTGGCGTAAATCACCTCGGCACTACAACAGGTGCTTGCTGTAGGACAGCAGAATCGCTATGATGATCCAGCGGATCGTTCTCACGATTCGGCACCGCCAACGACTTGTCACAGTTGGCTTCATCTCTACTACCTCCTTTACGGAGCATGTAGGCAGAAAGGCCCCCTGCAACGGGGCCTTTCTTTTTGCCCCGCGTCGGCATTCTAACCTAAACGCATTAGATTATGAGCATGCAATAAAAAAGGCGACGTTTTACTGTCGCCCTTTTTACATGTCACCCTGCAAGCGTTAGGCTGGTTCGGCCTGTTGCGGTCTGGGGGCCGCTTCAAGCAGTGCTTTCATTGAGAGGCGGATTTTGCCCCGGTCATCGGTTTCTAGCACTTTGACGCGCACCGTTTGGCCTTCTTTGACGTAATCGGCCACGTTGTTGACACGCTCGTTGGCGATTTGCGAGATGTGCAGCAAACCGTCGCGCCCCGGCAGAATGTTGACGATTGCGCCAAACTCCAGCAATCGCTGTACAACGCCCTCGTACACCTTGCCCACTTCAACCTCGGCGGTAATGGCTTCGATGCGGGATTTTGCCTCTGCCGCGCCTTCGGAACTGACGCTGGAAATAGTGATGTTGCCGTCATCTTGGATTTCAATGACTGTCCCGGTTTCCTCCTGCATGGCGCGGATGACGGCTCCGCCTTTGCCGATGACGTCACGGATTTTTTCGGGGTTGATTTTCATCGTAATCATGCGCGGCGCATATTCGGAAACTTCTACGCGGGCGCCTTCAATGGCTTGCTTCATTAAGCCCAGAATATGGCGGCGGCCTTCGCTCGCTTGCGAGAGCGCGACTTTCATGATTTCTTTGGTGATGCCTTGGATTTTGATGTCCATTTGCAGTGCGGTAACGCCATTTTCGGTGCCGGCTACCTTGAAATCCATGTCACCCAAGTGGTCCTCATCGCCGAGGATGTCAGTCAGCACCGCGAAACGGTTGCCTTCTTTAATCAGCCCCATTGCAATGCCGGCAACGTGCGCCTTAACCGGTACGCCTGCGTCCATCAGCGCCAGCGAGCCGCCGCACACAGATGCCATTGAAGAGGAACCGTTGGACTCCATAATTTCTGACACGAGGCGGATGGTGTAGCTGAAATCCTCCGGTTTGGGCAGCACAGCCACCAGCGCGCGTTTGGCAAGCCGCCCGTGGCCAATCTCGCGCCGCTTGGTACCGCCAAAGCGCCCCGTCTCGCCCGTGCAGAAAGGCGGAAAGTTGTAATGCAGCATGAAGTTTTCGCGGTATTCGCCCGCGATGGCGTCAATGATTTGTTCATCGCGCCCCGTGCCAAGCGTTGCCACAACAAGCGCCTGTGTTTCGCCACGGGTAAAAAGGGCGGAACCGTGGGTGCGCGGCAGTACGCCGGTTCGGATTTCGATAGGGCGCACGGTGCGGGTATCGCGCCCGTCGATGCGTGGCTCGCCGTTGAGAACGCGCCCGCGCACAATGTTTGATTCCAAAGAGAAAAGAATTTCCCGGACTTCGTTCTCGGACGGGGCAGGAATATCGTTTGAGACGGTCGCCTGCGTGGCTTTCTCGATTTCAGCAAGGCGCGTGGTGCGGGCCTGTTTGCTGGTGATGGAGAACGCCTGTTCAAGGTCGGCGCGGGCCAGTTCGGTGATACGCGCAATCAGCGCCTCGTTTTTCGGCGGCGGTTGCCAGTCCCATTCTGGCTTGCCCGCGACTTCAACCAATTCGTTGATGGCGCGGATGGCATGTTGCAACTGTTCGTGGCCGTAGACCACCGCGCCCAACATCACTTCCTCGGAGAGTTCCTGCGCTTCGGATTCCACCATCAGCACGGCGGATTCCGTCCCCGCAACCACTAGGTTGAGTTCGCTGGTTTCAAGCTGCGTGGTGGTGGGATTTAGCAGATATTGGCCGTTGGCATAACCCACGCGCGCCGCGCCAATGGGACCGTTAAACGGTACGCCCGAAATAGCGAGCGCCGCCGAAGCCGCAATCATCGCCGGGATGTCCGCATCCACTTCAGGATTGAGGGACAGTACCAGCGCAATCACTTGGACTTCGTTATAAAAACCATCTGGGAAAAGCGGGCGGATGGGGCGGTCGATGAGGCGGGAAGTGAGCGTTTCCTTTTCGGTAGGGCGTCCTTCGCGCTTAAAAAAACCGCCGGGAACGCGCCCGGCGGCATAGAACTTTTCAACGTAATCAACGGTGAGCGGGAAAAAATCCTGCCCCGGTTTCACGTCTTTCGAGGCGCAAACACTGGCAAGCACTACGGTGTCATCCATATTGATAAGCACCGCGCCGCCTGCTTGGCGGGCGATTTCGCCGGTTTCAAGCGTGACGGTGTGCGAACCCCACGTGAACGTTTTTTTAGTCGGTGTAGGCAAGGGAAATTCCTTTATGAGTGATGGCCGTGGGCCGCACGGCCATAAGGTTATTGGGAGACGGAATGACAAAAGCCAGAACGTCCTTTAAGCGGAACGTTCTGGCGGTGTCTGTTTATCCGGCAGATGTTTACTTGCGCAGGCCAAGCCGCTCGATAAGCGAGCGGTAGGCGTCGGCATTCTGGCTTTTTAGATAGTCGAGCAGCTTGCGGCGATGGCTCACCATCTTGAGCAGGCCACGGCGTGAATGGTGGTCTTTGCCGTGTTCTTTGAAATGCCCCGTCAGGCCGTTAATGCGCGCGGTGAGTAGCGCGACTTGGACTTCTGGCGACCCGGTATCGCCTTGGGCGCGTTGGTAATCGGCAACGATTTGCGCCTTGGTTGTAATGTTGAGAGCCATAAGTGTTGTCTCTTGCCTGTTGTTCGTTCGTCTGAAAACGGCGGATTATATCTGCCGTGCGCGGGGAGTTCAAGGCGTTGTGTAGCGTGCCAGAGCCTCTTGCTCCCTGCTAGGACATTTCACGCCGGAACATCCGTCTGATTGTTCCTGTAGCATACGGTTGAGCGCCTTGTTGTACGCCCAAATAAAAACGGGAAGCCCGCTGATAAGCCGGGTTCTGTCGGACGCCCCTTTCGGGGCATCGGGCAGTCATTCATCTTGGCGCTGCGTTACCACAGTGCTCCAGCAGCCAACCCGGAAACTATGCGAGCAGCGTTATCGTTTCCTTATTCGGCCTTGCTCCAGATGGGGTTTACCATGCCAGCCCTGTTACCAAGACTGCGGTAGGCTCTTACCCTACCCTTTCACCCTTGCCTGAACCCGCTTGCGCGGGCCATCGGCGGTTTGCTTTCTGCTGCACTTTCCGTCGCCTCACGGCGCCCGGCCGTTAGCCGGCATCTCGCTCTGCGGAGCCCGGACTTTCCTCCACGCTTTTTGCGCGCAGCGACTGCCTTGCGGACTTCCCTCGGCGGATTATAGGCGTACACAAACGTCCATGTCAGGCTTTCTTGTCCAAGAAAGCCGTGATGTTTGCGGTTAACGCTTCAGCCGCTTGGAGTAATGCGTTGTTGTTGGCTTGGACAAAATCATAATCGCCCCGCTTTGCGGCGTGTTCCAACGCTTCCGCTTGGCTTCCGAGATTCTCTGCGGCAATGTTGCGGCTGGCGCCTTTCACGCCATGCACGGTCACAGCGTAATCAGGCAAGCCTTCCTGCGTTACCGTGCGCAATGTATCTAGCATACTTGGGATATTGCCTACAAAAGAACGCAGGATGTCGTAATACAGTTCTTCATCCCCGTCAAAACGCTCTAGCCCTTGCGCTATGTCAATGCCGGGAATTCTTTGCGCCGACGGGATGTTGTGAGCATGAGATGATTTCTGCTGTGCTGCCGCTTCAGATTGTCCGTTGCATGAAGGCGGGTATTCTGCGTTTTTGCCGCAGATGATTTTCCTGATAACCGAATCCAGCAAAATAATGTCGATGGGCTTGGCGATAAAAGCCTGAAAACCGTTATTCAAGAACATCTCTTCATTGCCGACAATCGCATTGGCCGTCATAGCGATAATGGGCACGTTTTTCGCATATTCAGTGCCAATTTCTTGACGAATAATCCTGACAGCCTCAAGCCCATCCATCTCAGGCATCATGTGGTCCATAAAAATGGCGTCGTAAGTCACTTTTTTATCCCGGATGGCTTCGATGGCCGCCGGCCCGCTTGATGCGCAATCCACCTGCATTTTGTAGGGCTTTAGCATACCAACCGCTACATCTAGGTTAACCGGTATGTCGTCGACAACCAGCACTTTCACATGGGGCAGACACATCCTCACGAACTTCGCTTTGGTATTGAGGCGGGTTTCGGTGAAATTCCTGTTTTTCAGATTCTTGACCACTTCCGCGCCAATCGGCACATCCGTTACAAACCCTTGGCGGAAACGCGCCGTAAAGGTGCTCCCTTTGCCATATTCGCTTTGTACCGTGATGGTCCCGTCCATCATCTCCACCAAACGTTTGGCAAGCGCCAGCCCAAGCCCTGTGCCTTCAACATTGCGGTTTGCGCGGGTATTCACTTGGTTATAGCTAGAGAACAGTTTCTCCAAATCTTCTGGTTTAATCCCCACGCCCGTATCTTTCATCACGCAGGTCATCCATATATCGTTTCCGTCCCGCTGGCAGGACACCTGCCATTCCACGGTTCCTTTTTTGGTGTACTTAAACGCATTGGACAAAAGGTTATTGCATATCTGTTTCACCCGTAAATCATCGCCAAACACGACGCTAGGCAAAGATTCATCAATCTCCAACTTAAATTCAATGGGCTTTTCAGCAATACCGATGACATTGAGCGTCATCGTATTATTGATAAAACTCGGTAAATCATAAGGCACTGGAACCAGCTCGAATTTGCCGGACTCAATTTTGGAAATATCCAGAATGTCATTGATAATATTCAGTAGCGTTATAGCCGCATTGTACACCTCGTGTAATCTTCCACGAACTTTCCCTTCGACTTCATTCTCGGAAAGCATGAGTTCAGAGAGTCCGATAATCGCGCTCATCGGGGTGCGCATTTCATGGCTAACGTTAGCAAGAAAATTTGTTTTTGCCGCATTCGCGGCCTCAAAATCCGCATTCAGTTTTAAGAGTTCTTTGTTTTGATGTTCGATTTTTTGTAATGGGCGCGAAATATAATGAGCCATTATAATGGCTAAAAAAGTCCCGATAAGCATAAAAATTAAGCCGGCCACAACAAGCCCATGTTCCGCCTTAGCGATAGGGCTTTCATCTAACGGCGCGGTGGCGACTACCGTCCAGCCTCTTAGCGAACCCGTTACCTTTTTCCAACCGCAAAGCCTAGGAATATCACGGTACGAATATTCGCCGAGGCCGCTTGTATCTTGAATAATTTTTGTGAACAGTTTGTCCGCGTCTTCAGAAAACATTTTTTCTTTTGGCAAATGAGTGAAATTGACACGTTCCCGAATAAATTCTTTTTCTTTAGAAATAACAATTGTTCCTTGATTGTCTAAAACAAAAATATGCCCTGTTTCCCATAGATGCAAATCAAGAACGAGGTCATTAAAAACTTTTTCAGGGAAAGAGGCTACAAGTACGCGGTTCTTATCAATTGGCGCACTCACATACATGAGTAATATTTGGCCTTTTTCATTCCAATAGGTTGTGCTAACACTTGGATATCCTGAAAATGCCATTTGTAAAGACTTGCTAATATCAAGCATTGAAGAGGGCGCTTGAAAATCCCCATGAGAGGCAATAACCCCATTTCGGTCAAATACTGTCAGCGACAGAAAATTTTGTCTTTCGTAACGCGAATCGGCAAGCCGCTGAACCAGCGCGTCGTCCGAAACCTCTTGCAGACTATTCGCGATATTTTGCGCGTCCGCCTTGACCAGATTCAGCCGGCTCGAAATGAGCCTATCCGCCACACCCACAATAACCGTAAGGTCTTCCCTGACTGTTTTATGCAAGCCGCCCTGCATGGCATAAAAGCTCAAGCCCGAATACATTACCGCTACTACGATAGTCAGCATAATCAGCGCGGCAACGACTTTT
>JAIRPB010000166.1 GCA_031257305.1 Azoarcus sp. | reverse complement strand
CATCTCATTGAGGACGAACCCGAAAAATGAATCCACAAACCCGCTTCGCGCTGGCCTTTTCCGTGACGTAGTGCAGGAACACATAAAACCCTTATGCCATTTCATCGCGTTTGTCGTATCCTGTGGCGCCGCATCCATTCCAACCCTATTTCCCAGAACGCTGTTCTGCAAGAGGAATCCCAATGAAGTCTTTCATGAAACAACTCCCCGCCGTTTTAGCCACAATAGGTATCATCAGCATTGTGGGCTGCACTGGCGGCAATTCTGCCCCCCCTTCCGTTTTCGACCCAAACGCTGCGCCTGTCGCCATCGTCAACGGCACATCCATCCCCAATGAATACCTTGAAGTCATCCTTGCCGGCCAACGCGCCCAAGGTGCCCCGGCGGATGACCCGCAAGTAAAAGAAAACATCCGCAAAGACCTCATCCGCCGCACCTTGCTTGAGCAAGATGCCATCAAGGCCGGCATCAACAACCGCCCCGAAACACGCGCACGCCAAGACCTCGCCAAACAAGACGCGCTTATCCGCGATTACGTGCAAGACTGGGTGAAAACCCACACGCCCACCGAAGATGAACTCAAACAAGAATACGAAACCATCAAGTCCGGGCTAGGCGGCCAAAAGGAATATCACGCACGGCATATCCTGCTGAAAACCGAGCCAGAAGCCAAAGCCGCCATCGCAAAGCTGGATAAAGGCGCGAAATTCGCAGAACTCGCCACCAAATCGCTTGACCCCGGCTCCAAAGACAAAGGCGGCGACCTCGGCTGGGCCAACCCGTCCATGTTCGTTCCCGCTTTCTCCGAGGCAATGGTCAAACTTGAAAAAGGCAAATACTCAAAAGAGCCTGTCAAAACCGACTACGGTTTTCACATCATCCTCCTAGAGGACTTGCGGGACCTGCAAGCGCCTCCGCTCGACGATGTCAAAACAGAACTCCAGCAACGCTTACAGCAAAAAAAATGGCAGGAGTACATCGACCAGATTGAAAAGAGCGCCGACGTAAAATAACGGCGTACTTCTTTCTCAATAAAAAAACCGGCGGATAGATTTCTATCCGCCGGTTTTTTATGTGGGATAAGGGCAAAGAAAAGCAAAAATTCCCGCCAATGAGATTTCCCCCATGAAAGAGGATGCAACGCGAAGAAAAGACGGTTTGTGACGCGCAAGGGAACAAGATATGCTATCTGCCTACGCCTTATTGGGTTTTGCAAAAGTTTCATCTAAGTAAAAGTCCCACACTATTGTTTGCGCCGCCCGTGGTTAAATAACGCCTTCGTCCCTCCCTCCTTACAAGGAAACATCATGGCTTTTATGGATTTCCTCAAGAAACAGTTCATCGACGTTATCCAATGCGTGGAAGATGACGCAGACATTATCGCTTGGCGCTTCCCGATGCGGGATTTTGAAATCCAGTACGGCGCAAGCCTTACGGTACGTGAATCGCAAATGGCGGTTTTCATCAATGAAGGCAAGTTTGCTGATGTATTCGGGCCGGGGCGCTATACGCTGACAACGCAAACCCTGCCGCTGCTCACCAATCTGGAACACTGGGATAAGCTCTTTCAGTCTCCGTTTAAGTCTGATGTTTATTTCTTTAGCACACGGGCGCGGCTTGACCGCAAATGGGGCACGGGCAATCCCATTACGGTACGCGATAAAGAATTTGGCGCGGTGCGCCTGCGGGCGTTTGGGATTTATTCCTACCATGTTGCTGACCCCAAGCTATTCCATAGCACTATTTCCGGCACTATTGAGCGTTACACCACAGAACAATTAGAAGGGCAATTGCGCAATACGGTGGCCGGGAGTATTGCCAACCTGTTTGGCGAATCCAGCATCCCTTTTTTAGATATGGCGGCTAACCAAGAAGCATTTGGCGCGGTGCTCAAAGAAAAACTCACGCCTGTATTCGCCGGCTTCGGGCTGATGCTAGATAACTTTGTGGTGCAAAACATTTCGCTGCCAGAAGAATTGGAAAAAGTGCTTGATGCCCGTATCGGCATGGGCGTGGCGGGAGACCTTGGGCGCTTCACGCAATATCAGGTTGCCCAAGCCATCCCGCTTGCGGCGCAAAACGAGGGCGGCGCGGCGGGCGCGGGAGTGGGAATAGGCGCGGGCATTTCGATGGGACAGGCGATGGCGCAGAACCTACAGGCCGCTACCCAAAACGCCGCCGCCAGCCCTGCGGTATCCGGCTCATTGGCTGACGAAATCACCGCTACGCTGGAAAAACTGCACGCGCTTGTTGGCAAAGGCATTCTGAGCCAAGCGGAGTTCGACGCCAAAAAAGAAGAATTGCTCAAAAAACTGGGCTAACTCATGGCGCGGGTCGCTCAATGCCCTTCTTGCGGCGCAGAGGTCACATTCCGCTCTGCCGTATCCGTTTTGGCCGTCTGCGAATACTGCCAGACAACGCTGCTGAACCGTAACGGCGAAATCGAAAACCTCGGCAAAATGGCGGCGCTCGTGGACGACAGCTCGCCGCTCCGCTTAGGTTCTGAAGGGCGCTGGCAGAGCACACATTTCACCGTTATTGGCCGCCTGCAACTCAAATACGAACGCGGCTTTTGGAACGAGTGGTTTTTGCTGTTCGATGACCAGCGCACGGGCTGGCTCTCTGAAGCATCCGGCGAATACTCGCTGTTTTTCCCGAAACGCGCCACAGCCCCCCTGCCCGCTTTCTCAACGCTCAAGCCCGGCAGCAGCGTGGTGCTGGAAAGCATCCGTCCCAGCCCGCACTGGACTGTCACCAATATTGAGCGGGCAGAGTGCGTTGCGGGCGAAGGTGAATTGCCGTTCAAAGTCGGCAGCGGCTACCCCGCGCCCGTGGCGGATTTGCGTGCTGGCCCAAACATGGCGACGCTGGATTACAGCGAGGGCGAAAACAAACCGCTGCTGTTCATTGGCGAAACGGTTGATTTTGCCCGCTTGGGCTGGGCCAATCTGCGCGACGGCATGCCGCTACCCGCCAAAACAAAAGCCCGGGCGCTGCGCTGCGGCCAATGCGGTGCGCCGCTGGACATCAAACACGAAAACATTTTGGCCGTAGGCTGTGCGCAATGCGGCGCAGTAACGGATGCAGAAACACAAAAACTGCTTTCCACGCTCAAAACCGCTATTCGGATTAAACCTCAAATCCCTATCGGCACAGTGGGCACGCTCCAAGGCGAAAAGCTAGAAGTCATCGGCTTTATGCAGCGCAATATGACTGCCGACGCCATTCAATACGTTTGGCGTGAATATCTGCTGGCTTATGTGAGAAAACCGGGTTATCGCTGGCTCACTGAATATGACGGGCATTGGAATATCGCAGAAGTCTTGAGCGATAAGGTCACATCACCTTCCCCGTTTGGGACCAGTTACCGGGGCGAAACGTTTCAGCATTTCCAGCAGTACAAAGCTACAGTGGATTTTGTGATTGGCGAATTCACTTGGCGCGTTAAAGTAAAGGATGAAGCGCAATTAACCGATTATATTGCTCCCCCGCTCATGTTGAGTTGCGAGCAAACCAAAAACGAAATTAGCTGGAGCCTTTCTACATACCTTGAACCTATTGAAATTGCCCAGTCTTTTGGCCTTAAAACTGCATTGCCCGCGCCCAAAGGCGTTTATGCCAACCAACCCACCCCGTGGGTAAAACCGCGCCGTTTTGCGTGGAGGGTATTTCTATTTGCTCTTGTGATGGCGTTGCTTCTGCAATGGAGAGGGTCGCAAATTCCGCAGACGCCCTATATACAAGAAAACCCTTTATTCAAAATTGGCGCTCCTTGGCTCTCTGAACCCTTTACGCTAAACAAAACCACAACACTGGCGGTATTGAGCGAAGCGGCAGGTCTCAACAACAGTTGGATTGAATTAGGGCTGGCGCTAGTTAATGAAAAGGATGGCGAAGCGCGGGTGGGAAGCTCTGAATTAAGCTATTACTCGGGCTGGGATGACGAGGGCAGATGGACCGAAGATGCCATGAAACGCACACTGGTGTTTCGGGATGTGCCCTCTGGCACTTGGCGTCTCATGATGGAGACGACTAACGCCGAGCCAGCATTAAAAACGCAGTTGGAGTACGCGGAATATAGCAGTACCAAAACTAACATCCCGCTCACCCTTACCGTGCGCAAGCGCCCGCCCCCTTGGGGAAATCTCATCATCTTGCTTGGCACGCTCCTTCTGCCGCCCCTCTATCTCACGATGCGTGCCGTCGGGTTTGAGCATGCGCGATGGCTTGAAAGCGACCATCCTCCGGCTGATTCTGATGACGACTAATGGGCAAAAACCATGATTGATTCCATAACAATTGTCATAGGCGTCGGGCTGGGTATATTCCTAACAGTTCTTGGCATAGACGAAGACGTCGCCGTTTTTTTTGCAGTCATTATTTGTCTCACTATAAATTTGCTTTTGAATCACTTAAGTTTTGGCAAATTCACAAACCTTTTCCAAAAACCCGCTTCACCGCAAAGCAATTTCAAAGCCCGCTATAGCATCTTTACGGCGCTGGCATTGGCGTTGTTTGCTTGGGCGCAATACCACGGATATAGTGTTTTTGATGACGTTGCGGGCGAGCGCGCGTCAGGACATTCTGACGTGCGGCGCGTTTTTCACAAATAAAGGAGATGTCATGCCTGACTTTTTCAACCTAGGGATGTTCGTCAATTCCCTGCTGTATTCCTTACTCGGAATCGTTGTTTTCTGGGTTGCGTTTTTTATTCTCGACAAAATCACGCCGCAAAATTTGTGGCGCGAAATTGTTGAGCACAAAAACCAGCCCCTTGCCACCGTCATTGCCGCGATGTGTTTAGGCGTGGCAATTATCATCGCGGCAGCAATACATTAAGGGGCAGAACTAAAAAGCCCCCTCACGGCCTGCATTAAATCGTTTTCGTTAGGCAGGTAAAAATCTTCCAGCGGTTTGCTGAAAGGGACGGGAATATCGGGAGCCGCAACCCGCTTCACGGGCGCTTTGAGGGCGTCAAAGGCTTTTTCCGCTACCAAGGCGGCGATTTCGCCGCCAAAGCCGCCGGTGCGGGTGGCTTCATGAAGCACCGCCAGACGGCCGGTTTTTCTAACCGACCCCAGCACGGTGTTTTCATCCAGCGGCGTCAAAGTCCGCAAGTCCACAATTTCCACGCTAATGCCTTCTTGCTCCAATTGCCCGGCCGCCTTAAAAGCGACGCCGAGCATTTTGGACCAAGTCACCACCGTCACGTCACGGCCGGTTTTTTTAATGTCCGCCACCCCGATGGGCGTGGTGTAGTCCTCTTCCGGTACGGGGCCGGGGACAAAATTCAGAATCATGTCCTCAATAAAAATCACCGGGTTCTCATCGCGGATGGCGGATTTCAATAACCCTTTGGCATCCGCCGGGATTGACGGCATCACCACTTTTAGGCCGGGGCTATGAGCCAGCCAAGCCTCCAGATTATGCGAATGCTGGCAACCCGCCCCGATACCGGCGCCCGTTTTGATGCGTACCACCAGCGGGAAGGCGCTTTTCCCGCCAGAGAGATAGCGCAGCTTGGCAGCGTGGTTGACGATTTGATCGGCGGCGATGGTGAAGAACGGGTTAAACATAATCTCGACCACCGGACGAAGCCCCATCACCGCCGCGCCCACGGCTAGGCCGGCGATGGCGGCTTCAGAAACCGGGGTATCCCGGACCCGGCGCGGGCCAAATGCTTCCAATAAACCGTGGGTAGCCATCCGGGGGTCGCTGTGAATGCCAATCCCCACGCCTTCCCCGGCAATAAATACCCGCCCGTCCCGGGCCATTTCTTCGCGCAAGGCTTGGTTGACGGCCTGCCCTAAGGTGAGTTGCTGCATTTGTAATATCTCCGAAAGAGTGTCCCGATGCCCTATTGCGCATGCGCTGGATTAGACATAAACATCCTCCAGCGCCTCTGCCGGTTCGGGCCACGGGCTGGCCTCGGCAAACTGCACGGCGTGTTCCACTTGTTTGCCGGCTTCGCTTTCTAAGCGGCGGAATTCATCTTCAGTCAGCGTCCCCGCTTCGGTCATCGAAGCCTTAAGTTTCTGGATGGGGCAGCGCCCCTTCCAAACAGCAATCTCGTCTTTAGGCTGGTAAGCCTGCGTATCCGTGGTGTTGTGCCCGCCCCACCGATACGTTTTGAATTCAACCAGTAGGGGGCCCGCGCCCGATAAACAATCTGCCCGCGCTTTTTTCATGGCCTCAAAAACAGCCAAGGCATCATTGCCATCGACGATTTCTGTGCGCATGGCATAGGATGCCGCCCGCGTCGCAATGTCTTTGACCCGGGTGTGTTCTTCCATGCGCTGCGCACCGGTATAAACATTGTTTTCGCACGCAAATATCACTGGCAGATTCCATAAAGAAGCCAGATTAAGCGCCTCATGAAAACTGCCTTCGTCCGTTGCCCCGTCACCAAAAAAGCACACCGTCACGAAATCCTTCCCCGTGTACTGAGCCGCAAAAGCCGTCCCCACGGCAATGGGAATGCCGCCGCCCACCACGGTGGTGGTGCACAAAGCGTTGACCTCCGGCGCGGCAATATGCAAGGTGCCGCTTTTGCCTTTGTTGTAGCCGGTGCGGCGGCCAAATATTTCCGCCATGATGAAATCCGGCTCCGCCCCCTTGGCAAGCAAATGCCCGTGGCTGCGATGGTTGGTGATGAGGACATCCTCCGGGGATAGCGCCGCGCCCGTCCCGGCGGCAACCGCTTCTTGCCCCGTGCACACAATCATCATGCCCCCCAATTTTTGGGATTCTTGGCTTAAATCGGTCAGCGTTTCTTCAAACCGGCGGATTAAAAGCATCATCCGCAGGAGTTGTTTGTTGCAGTCCACAGCGCCGTCTCCTTCAAAGTGAAGCCGAGATATTTTACCTAGGGTATCTCAACAGCCCAGCACAGTTTGCGTCAGCCGGATTCATTATAAAAATTGAAATTTGGCGCACGAGTTTGAATCTTGATAAATTCCTCTTGCCCCAAACACCCGCCCGGCCCGCCCATGCCCCAGACTGCCCACACGCCGCACAACCGCCATGCGCTGCTTGCCTCGGTATTTATCATTGCTTCCTGCGGGCTGGCCTATGAACTCGTCGCGGCCGCGCTAGCCAGCTACCTGCTCGGCGATTCTGTCACGCAGTTCTCAACCGTTATCGGCACGTATCTCTTTGCGATGGGCGTAGGGTCGTGGCTTTCGCGTTTTGTGGGCGGCAACCTAGTACGGCGTTTTGTGGAAATTGAATTAGCCGTCGGTGTGCTAGGCGGGTTTGCAGCGGCAGGCTTATTTGTGGCTTTCGCGGCGCAGATGGGACCCTTCCGCGCCCTGCTGTACCTTGCGGTGCTGGCCGTAGGCATTCTGGTTGGGCTGGAAATCCCGCTCGTCATGCGCATCCTAAAGCGCGAGGTAAGTTTCAAAGATTTGGTATCGCAAGTGCTGGCCGTCGATTATCTCGGCGCACTGGCCGTATCGCTGTTATTCCCGCTGCTGCTCGTCCCTTGGCTAGGGCTGATGCGCACCGGCCTGTTATTTGGCCTGTTCAACGTAGGCGTGGCGATTTTTGCGTTGGCGCTGTTCCGGGAACAGCTTTTCCCCGCCCGTGGCCTACGCCTCGCCGCAGGCGTTTGCTTTATCCTGCTCACGGGCGGGCTGGCGCTGGCGGGCAAAGTCTCTGACGTGGCAGAAAGCTGGCTTTATGCCAACGATATTATTTATTCAGAAAACTCGCCCTACCAGCGCATCGTCATCACACGCTGGCGCGATGACATCCGGCTTTTTCTAAACCAGAACCTGCAATTTTCCTCAAAAGACGAATATCGCTATCACGAGGCCCTCATTCATCCCGGCCTCGCCGCGCTACCCCAAGCACGGCGCGTATTAGTGCTAGGCGGGGGCGATGGGTTTGCCGTGCGCGAAATCCTGCGCTATCCGCAAATCGAGTCGGTAACATTGGTCGACCTTGACCCCGCAATGACCCGGCTTTTTTCAACCGCCCCCCTCCTCCGGCAATTAAACAGCGATGCGCTAAATAACAAACGGGTAACGCTCATCAACGACGACGCCGCACGGTGGCTTGAGGAACACGCAGACGCATTCGATTTCATCGTCGCGGATTTTCCCGACCCGTCCAATTTTTCGCTCGGCAAACTCTATTCCACGGGCTTCTACCGGCTCCTGCGGCAGCATCTAGCTCCCGGCGGACGTCTGGTTGTGCAGTCAACATCGCCTTACTACGCCCGCCGTTCCTTCTGGATGATTGATGCCACCCTACGGGCCGCCGGCCTGCAAACCTCGCCCTACCACGCGCTAGTACCGAGTTTTGGCGAATGGGGTTATGTACTAGCCGGCGCTGAGCCGCCAGAAATGCCCGCCGCCTACCCGGAAGGGCTACGTTTCCTCACCCTCGCGGGAACCCCCGCCCTATTCCAATTTCCCGCCGATATGGCCTACCTGCCCATGCCGCCCAACCGGCTCAACGAACAAAATCTCGTGCGCGTTTTCGAGCAAGAATGGGATGGGGTTACGGGAGGACACTGATGGCAGGGATGCGGAAAACTCTCGCATTCCGAGGGCATATCACCCACAACATAAACGGCAAAGCACACATTTTATACTTGCAGCATAAGCATTGGCCATAAATGTAGCGGCAGAGGAAGAAGTTCTACGCACAATACAAGGTACAATGCAGGCGCGGGGCGAAGAAAAGGCCCCGTTGTGGGGGGCCTTTCCTGAAACCACGTCCCGATTAAAGGAGGTGGTGAATGTGAAGCTAACCACGCTAAGCCGTTGGCAACGCCGGATTATTCGCGTAATCCGTTGGGCGATAGTAACCGCCCTAATGCTTTATAGCAAGCGCCTGTATTAGTGCCATTGTGCTGTAAGGCACGCCCGTAGTACCCGCCCTGCCCCAACGGCGCGGGGCGGCT
>JAIRPB010000114.1 GCA_031257305.1 Azoarcus sp. | reverse complement strand
GGCAAAGAATTGGCCTCAGATGGCGCGATGGCGCTATTGGTGGTGATTATCGGCATCGTGCTGTATCTGGCGATGCGTTTTGAATGGCGTTTTGCCGTCTCGGCAATTATTGCCAACTTGCACGATGTGACTATCATTTTGGGTTTTTTCGCTTGTTTCCAGTGGGAATTCTCATTGTCGGTGCTGGCGGCGGTGCTGGCCGTGCTGGGCTACTCCGTGAATGAATCCGTCGTGGTGTTCGACCGTGTGCGCGAAACCTTCCGCAAGCGGCGTGATATGACAACGCCGGAGGTGCTCAACCACGCCATCACCAGCACCATCTCGCGCACCATCATCACCCACGGCAGTACGCAGGTAATGGTGCTCTCCATGCTGCTGTTTGGCGGGGAAACGCTCCACTATTTTTCTGTGGCGCTGACCATCGGCATCTGCTTTGGCATTTACTCTTCCGTGCTCGTCGCCAGCCCGCTTGTGATGTGGTTAGGCGTGTCGCGTGCGCAATTCGCCAAAGCGAAGGTGCAAAAACAAGAAGCGGTGGTGTAGATACCGTCTCCCGCCGTCAAGCCAACACAGAACGTCCGCGAAGCAATCCATGTTGCCGTTCGCGCCGTACTGGATTGCCGCGCCGCTTTGCGGCTCGCAATGACGGAAACTTCCTGTAGGGGGCGCAAGCTACCCTCGTCCGTTCCGGGGGCTTTGTCCCCGGAAACCGTTGCCAATCTATTTGATGACCTTCAGGTGCGAACCGCGTGGCGGAGGCTTGAGTTTTTGCGGTGATGACGAGGGCGAGGGTTTGGTTGGCGGTATCGGGGGCAACTCACCGCTTGGCATTTCGTTGTTTGCGTCGCCTTCTGGCATAGGCTCTACTTGGAAGGCCATGCCTATCCCGTTTTCACGCGCAGCGATGGCGGCGACGTTGCTGACAGGCACGATGATGTTGTGCGGGATACCGTTAAAACGTGCCTGAAACGTGACCTGCTCGTTGTCAATTTTGAGCTGGTGTGTTGCCTCTGGCCCGATGTTGAGCACAATTTGGCCGTCACGGGCATAGCCGGAAGGGACGCACGTGCGGCTATCAACCTGCACGGTCATATAAGGGGTCAGCCCTTGGTCGACGCACCATTCGTAAAGCGCACGGAGCAAATAGGGTTTTGTAGACACCATGATGGGTTAGCTCCCCGATTTGCTTAGCGCCGCATGACTTTTTCGGAAGGCGTTAGCGCGTCAATAAAACCTTGGCGGCTAAAAATGCGCTCGGCATACTTCATGAGAGGAGAAGCGGCTTTGGGTAGTTCAATGCCGTAAGAACCCAAACGCCACAGCAACGGGGCAATCGCTACGTCGAGCATGGAAAATTCATCGCCTAGCATGAACTTTTGTTTTGAGAACATAGGCGCAAGCTGGATGAGATAGTCACGCACGTAGCCGCGTATTTTTTCAACGCCTTTTTGATTTGCCTCTATATCAGGAATGTGCTTGAACATCTCGTTCTCGAAGATGTGCAGGAACTGGCGGGCACGGGCGCGCATGATAGGGTCAGGCGGCATCAGTTGCGGGTGCGGGAAACGCTCGTCGATGTACTCGTTAATAATGTTTGCCTCGTAAAGAACAAGGTCGCGGTCAACCAGAACCGGTACGCGGTTGTAAGGGTTGATTACGGCAATGTCCTCGGGCTTGTTGTAGAGGTCGACATCGATGATTTCAAAATCCATGCCCTTTTCGTAGAGCACTATCCGGCAACGGTGGCTGAATGGGTCGGTTGTGCCGGAATATAGATTCATCATGGTGGGGCTGCTCCGGGGGGTCAAAAACAAAAAGCGCACCGCTCCGGCAGTGCGTGAAAAAGTTGAAGAGGGTTAGAACACAACAACAATAGCACGCGGGGCCAAAACCGCCGCGTGCTGGCGTTGCGGGTTAATGAATATCCTTCCAGTAGGTTTTCCCAAGCGCATGGGTGAGTACGTACAGACAGGCAAGGAAAACAAGCACAAAAATGCCGATGGTTTTTCGTGTCACGGCAACAGGCTCGGCCATCCACACCATGAAGGAGACGAGGTCGGCCACCTCTTTGTCGTACTGTTCCACAGAGGCACTGCCCGGTTCGGACAGGACAAGTTCCTCAACCTTTTTGCCGTCTTTTTCAGATTCTTTGAGAACCTGTGTGCCTTGGATGTCCCAAAGCACATGCGGCATACCTACGTTGGCAAAAACCTTGTTGTTCCAGCCGGTCGGGCGGTTTTCGTCTTTGTAGAAACCGCGAAGGTAGGTATAGAGGTAGTCAGCCCCCGAACCGGAATCCGACGCCTTGGCTTTTGCGATGAGGGAAAGGTCAGGCGGCGCGGTGCCAAACCAGTTTTCTGCATCTTCGCGGGTCATGGCAATCTTCATGTAGTCGCCCACTTTCTCGTCCGCATGAAGAAACTTTTCCGCGATGTCCTTATCGCTGTACCCGATTTTTTGTAAATCGCTGTAATGCAGCATGGAGGCTGAATGACAGTTCAGGCAGCGTTCGATGAACAGTTTCGCGCCGTTCTGGAGGTTTGCCTCGTTAGTGCTCACCGGCGCTTTGTCTAGGTGCATGGCCTCGCTCGCCATTGCCAATGCCGGGGCAAAAAGAACAATCGCGGCGAGACGCTTGAGAAGCTCAACTGTATGCGTTTTCATTTGAACGTCACCCTTTCTGGAACCGGCTTGCATTTGTCGATTTTCGACCAGTACGGCATGGTCAGGAAGAAGAGGAAGTAGTAGACGGTAAATATCTGCGCGATGAGGTCGCCAGAGAGCAGATATTTCAGCGGGCTGAAACCTTCCCCTGGGGTATATCCGAAGAAGTAGTAACCCGGAACTTTGGTACCCAAGAACCCTAGGATGAGGAAACCAATCACGAAGATGGTCAGCAGGGTTTTGAAGATGGGGCCACGGTAGCGGATAGACTTCGCCGGGCTACGGTCAAGCCAAGGCAGGAAGGCTAGGATAACCACGCCGCCGCCCATCGCAATAACGCCCCAGAGCTTGGCGTCAATCCAGAAGAAGTTCCAGACCATCGCCCGTAGCATCGAGTAAAACGGCGTGAAGTACCACACCGGGGCGATGTGAGGAGGCGTTTTCATGGAATCGGCAGGCAGGAAGTTGTTGTATTCCTGAAAGTAACCGCCGCCTTCCGGCCAGAAAAAGACCACCACGCTGAAAAAGAACAAGAAGATAACCGCGGCGGGCAGGTCGTGCCCGATGGTGTATTGCGGATGGAAAGGAACGCCGTCAAGCGGAATGCCTTTTTCGTTTACATGCTTTTTAATTTCTACGCCATCCGGGTTATTGGAACCCACTTCGTGCAACGCGAGGATGTGCGCGACAACGAGGCCCAACAGCGCCAGCGGCACGGCACAGACATGCAGTGAGAAGAAGCGGTTTAACGTGGCGGCGGAAATGACATAGTCGCCCCGGATGAGCAAGGAGAGGTCCTCCCCGACAAACGGAATGGCTGAGAACAGGTTGATGATGACCTGTGCGCCCCAGAAGGACATTTGTCCCCACGGCAGCAGGTAGCCCATGAAAGCGGCCGCCATCAGGCACAGGAAAATCAGGACGCCAAAAATCCAAACAAGCTCGCGTGGCTTGCGGTACGAACCGTAGAGCATGCCCCGGAACATGTGCAGATAAATAACGATGAAAAAGGCTGAAGCCCCGGTGGAGTGCATGTTGCGGATAATCCAGCCGCCGGGCACCTCGCGCACAATGTACTCAACGCTGGCAAAAGCCACCGGAATACCGGAAGCGTTGAGCGTGCCGTCAGGGATGTAGTTCATGACGAGGAAGATACCGGTCACAAACTGGATGATGAGCACCACAATGGCAATTGAGCCAAAGAAGTACCAGAAGTTGAAATTTTTGGGCGCATAGTATTCAGACAAATGCGCCTTCCAGAGAGACGTTGCCGGAAAGCGGGCGTCAACCCACTCAAGCAAATTGCCGAGACGAGAGCCGTCCGACTGGTATTTGGGATAAACGATGTTCGCCATGCTCAGGCTCCCTTGGAATCAGTGGAATCTTCGCCAATCCGTATGGTTGTATCGTTAAGATATTTATACGGTGGGACTTCAAGATTGGTCGGCGCTGGCTGGCCTTTGAATACGCGCCCGGCGAGGTCGAACATCGAACCGTGGCACGGGCAAAGAAACCCGCCTTCCCAATCTACCGCCATACCTTCGGCGTTACCCGATTTGAGCTTTTCTGAAGGCGAACAGCCAAGGTGCGTACAGATGCCGATCACAACGAGAAATTCTTCTTTGCGGGAGCGCGCCAAGTTTTTTGCGTAGTCGGGCTGTAAGGATTTCTCGGAATTTGGGTCGCTGACCCTATCTTCTAGTTTTTTGAGCGAATCGAGCATCTCTTTTGTACGGCGCAGTATCCACACGGGTTTGCCGCGCCACTTCACCACTTTTTTGGTTCCCGGCTCGATTTTGCTTATATCTGCATCGACCGGCGCGCCTGCTGCCTTTGCCCGCTCTGACGGTGCCAAGCTGGCAACGAAAGGCGTTGCGGCGGCCACCACGGCCACGCCACCTGCTGCGGAGGTTGCCAGCATGAGATTGCGGCGCCCGGTATCGCAGTCCTTTTCCTGATTGCTCATGATTCCTTCCTTTTTGTCCGGCGAGGACGAAGTTTGGAGAAACTGTGAAATTATAGCGTTAAACCGCCGTTGCAGAACAAACATGGCAAACAGCGAAACATCCTGCCGGGAATTAAAAACGCGGACGCCCGTCTAAAGCGCGGGACAGTGGCAATGGGGCATGGGCGCTGGCAAGGGAAAATATCGGAAAAAGTGTGTAATTTATTGTTTTTATTACATTTGGTGGGTGGTACTGGGATCGAACCAGTGGCCCCTGCCGTGTGAAGGCAGTGCTCTACCGCTGAGCTAACCACCCTTGAGCGCGAAGGGCGCAATTCTAAGGAGGGCAGATGGCGGCGTCAACGGCA
>JAIRPB010000073.1 GCA_031257305.1 Azoarcus sp. | reverse complement strand
ATTTTTCCGCCGCCCTTACATTTCCGGGAAATGCCGCGACTTGAGTAGGCGGATTTCTCCGCTGGCAACGCGGCGGGCGAAAGGGCGGGCGGAGTCGATGCCTTCTTCGTAATGGAGTTCGTCAAAATCGGCAAAGCCGCCTTTTGCCATTAGCGTGCGGGCGGCGCGGAGAAAGGTTTGGCGCGCTTCGCCGTCGCCGCCGGTGGTTAGGCGCTTCATGGTGAGGTCGATGCGGCAGTACCCGGCGTCAAGTTGGGTGACGTGTATTTCCCAAGTGGGCGCGAGGGGGTCGTAAATGCTGAAAGCCACTAACCCGGCCGCTAGAAACTCCGGGCGCATATAGCCTAGCTGCTGAGCCATCCAGAGTCCGCCCACGGTTCCTGCAATGGGGCCGGGGGATTCTTTAATAAAATTTCCGGTGGCACTGGCTCCGCTTTTTAAGGTACTGCATGCGGCCAGCGACATTAAAAATAGAAATAGCACGGTGTTTTTCATGGCTCGCCTCATTTCAAAAAATTGAATAGCGATAGGCCGCTCAATTTCATAAATGAGAGTTGCGCGGCTTCAAGGTTGGTTTGCAGTTTGGTGAGGCGGGAATAGGCTTCGGCTAAATCGCAGTCTTGTAGACGTGAGAGCGTGGTGGCGTATTGGATGTCCATATCGCTGTTGATGCTGCCGAGTTGTTCCAATTCATTTAATTGGGAACCGATTTGGGCACGTACACGCAATTCGGTATCTAGCGCGTGGTCAATATTATCGAGCGCAAAACTAATGCCGCTAATTACGCCGCTGGGGCCGGGGCGTTCTAGCGTGTCGATAAATACGGCGAGGTTGTCAAAAACGTTTTTGGAGGCGATAAAAACTTCAAACGAGTCGCCATTGGCCGGCATACCGGTTATATCCACGGTAAAACAAACGGCTTCCCCATCTACATTGGTGAAATTGAATTCCAAAGGTACTCCGCCTGCGGTCGTTGCCGTCCCGAGCGTACGCGGTGAGGAAGCGTCGCCGGGAACGTATTCTTTAACATCCCAACCCGTGCTGCTAAAAGTGATCTCGAATCGCCCGCCCGAAATATTGGCGGGGGTTGCTGCGGGCATCTTGAATTCCGCATTGCTCAAACTGGCGCCGCCTGTGTTGCTTTTGGCGGCATAAACGTTGACCGCGCCTGACATGGGTCTTGTGTTGTCGAAAATATCTGAACCCGGATAACTCACAGGCATATAGCGCGAAGAAGATACCTGAATGGTGCGCGTTCCTTGGTCACCTTCGTAATGCACGTTTCCGTAAGCGCCTTGGAAAGGCCGTGTATCGGCCCGGTAGCCTGAAAAGAGATAGTTGCCGGCCACGTCCTGCGTGTTGGCGAGCGAGAGCAGCGAATCAAATTGGCTGCGCATGTCCGTTGCAAAACTATTAAGCCCGTCTTGGGTCAGGATGGCGTCCCCCGCGCCGATGGCACTTTGCCGCATATATTGCAGGATGTCGCCTATCCCCATGAGCTTGTTTTCCATCAGCCGGAGGTTGTCGGTGGACGTGTCTTGGTTGGTTTTGTATTGCGCGTTGATGCTGCGCGACTGCGTAACGTCCAGCGCCCGCGAGGCGGCGATAGGGTCATCCGCCGGGGTGAGCACGCGCCGTTCTGTGGAGACTTCTTGCTGGGTGTGCAAAAGGTTGGACCAAAGGTTTTGGATGGTGCCAATCCCTTTGTCGTAAAGCATGTTAGTGGTCACGCGCATGATGGTGTTTCTCCTGCTTTAACTGCGGGGCGGTGCGGGCATTGCCCCTTACCTCACGATAGAAATTAGTTCGTCAAATAACCCCTGCGCAATCGACATCACTCTGGCGGAGGCTTGGTACATCTGTTGGTAACGGACAAGGTCCGCCGCTTCTTCATCCAGATTGACGGCAGAAAGCGAATCACGTGTCTCACACGCCTGTGCATAGAGCGTGGCTTGGGTTTGCTCGCTGACTTTCATTTCATGGGTTTTATTACCCACCTTATTCACCAATTGCGAATACGCGGTGTCAAATGTTGCGGTGGGTTCGCCCACTGAATTGGCAAATAGCAATTTAGTGGTTTGCAGCGCGCCCAGCAGATTAGCGTTGCGGTTGTCCGCCACGCCCGTATCGGAGGGCGGGGAATCGTACAGTCCCGCCCGGGTGGGAACGAGATTAAAAACGTCGCCATTGGCCGGCGTGCCGGACAGGGTAAAAGTAAAGGTAAAACCGCCCGGCCCCGTGATGGTGAATTCCTGCCCTGCGGACATCGTGGCCGGATTAAACGTGGCTGATGCGGAGAGCGCCCCCGTGGCCGGGTCGACAAACGCAAAACCGCCCGGGGACGGCAGGTTGAGCGTGGGCGGGTTGGTGGTGTTATCAAAAGTAATCGTGGCTTCCCAAGTGGGGGAGGAAGCCGGGATAACGCCAGTGGTGTCCTGCATCACAATGCCCGACACCTTGCCGGTTCCGCTATTGGTGGTGGGTACGCTGCTCATTACCGGGCCGCCCGCCGCAATCAGGCGCGGGTCGGTAATCGCGGTTTTGATGCCCTCCGCCCCATAGCGCGTCGGCTGGATAAGCGCGGTTTCGCCCGCCGCCAGCGCCGATGCGCTCACGTCAATTTTTAACCCTTCAAAACTATCGACGGGAGTAGTGAGCGTTTTGCTGGCCCGCGTGCTCAAATTAGTAATGACATAGTCCGTGCCGTCGAATTTCAATTCGTAATCCGCGTCGGTCAATAAGCCCAGCCCGCTAATATCGTCCGCATTAGGGTTGGTATCGAAATCAAATCCCACTACGGCCGCATTCGTAGGGTAAATACGCGGCGTGGGCACTTGGAAGAAATCCAGCCCCAATTCGCCGGCCAAATCCACGCCGAGTTTGTGCTGGTTATTAAAAGCGGAAGCAATCGATACCGCGAGCATCCCTAGCCGGTTTTGCGCCGGGTCAAGCGATTCACTTCTAAATTGGAGCAATCCCCCCAATTGCCCGCCCGTAATCAGGCGTTCGGGAACGGAAATGGGAGTGCCGCTCCTCGGTATGATGGCGATGGAATAACGCTGCGGGTCGTTTTTGGAAGGAACCGCCGCCAGTTTAGTTGCCATGTTGCCGTTGACCAGGCTTTGCCCAGAGCCGAAGAACACGGACAGCATGCCGTCATCCTCCACTTGGGTTGTCACCTGAATGAGGTCGTTCAACTCGCTAATCAGTTGCCCGCGCTGGTCCAGCAAATCATTGGCTGGCTTAGTAGGCCCTGCCGACTGTGCCACCACGATGCGCTGGTTGAGTTCGGCAATCGCCGAGGCCAGCGTATTGATTTGGTCCACGGAAGCGCGGATGTCATACTCCACGCCCTCGCGGATTTCATTCAGCCGCTCGTTCAACGAATGGAAACGTTCCACCAGCATCTGCGCGGAGGACAGCATCGACTGCCGGGCGGCAGAACTGGTTGGGGCGGCAGCCACATCCCGCACCCCGGCAAAAAATGCGTCTATCGAGGGAGAAAGCCCCGCCGTGGGGTCCGCCAGCAGATTGTCAATCTGGCTGATTTGCGCGTAGTAAGCCGCATACATGTTCTGCTTGGTTGCCGCGTTCAGCACCTCGTTTTCAAGAAACTGGTCGTAAGAACGAGTTACCGCCTGCATTTTCGTCCCGGTGCCAAAAAAACCCACCCCCGAAAAATAAGGCGCTTGCGAGGCTTGGATAACTTTCTGCCTGTGATAACCCGCCACATTCGCGTTGGCGATGTTGTGGCTCGTTGTAATAAGCTGCCCCTGCGCGGCGTTCACGCCCGTCAAACCGATATTGAGCAAACCTGCCATGATGTTTCCCCAGCAACATGTTCTTGCCAAAGCACTGCAAGAACCTTGCCAGGAGAAAAGCGGCAAAAGTGGCCGCTTTTGGTGACATCGCGCTGCCCCATGTCTCCGGGCGCGTAGAGGCGGCAAATTCCGATAACAAACATTCCCTTCCCGCCCGTTGATTTTTTCATAGTAGATACCGTCTCCGCCGTCAAGCCATCGTAGAACAATCCGTCATTGGACACCCGTCATTGCGAGCGTAGCGAAGCAATCCATGTTGCTGCGATTCCGGCCCTTTTGGATTGCTTCGTCGCTTCGCTTCTCGCAATGACGGGGCTGGATTTGGGTTAGACAGGTGGAAGCTATTTCACGGCAGGGACTTCCGGTTTGGGGTTAATGTTCTTGCCGCAACAAAGGGAAAGCTGAAATGAGCCATCACCGCCCTTGGGAAACCAAAAAACTTGAAGGGGCTGAAGCCGAACGGGTTATTCAGCAGATTGTTCGTGCGATGCCGTTTTATAAATGGG
>JAIRPB010000064.1 GCA_031257305.1 Azoarcus sp. | reverse complement strand
TCTGGGTCGATGTGGCAGGCGACGGCTTTGGAAATGACTTGTGTCGGGTCCATCGTCTCGCATGCTTGCGCAAGGGTGAGTGCCGGGGCATAGGGGCCTTGGCCTAACAGGATGGCGTTGCGGATTTCCCGGTCGATGGAGAGGATTTCTAGCGCATGTCCAATGGGTTGTTGCAGAACCACGTCGACGAGCGACAGGAGGCCCGTGAGGAAAATTGACTCGCGTTCGGGCGGGGGGCGCGAGCTGGAGATGAGTTCCATAAACCGTGCCCGGACGAGTGCTGTTTCAAGCACGGCATCGGTACGCGGGTTGCTGCGTTTGCTGGAGTAAATCAGCAGCATGAGCCAGCGTTGCAGCGGGGCGCGGCCAAACAGCGCCAGTGCGTGTTCGATGGAAGAAACGGGATTCCGTAGGCCATTGGCCGCTGAATTGATGTAACGCAGCAGGCGCAGGGTAATGGCCGGGTCCTGCTTGATAAGGGCGGCAATTTCGCGGGTATCGGCATCTTGGCGTGCTTTTTTCAGCAGCATCGTGAGGTGGGCGAAGCTGCTGCCAAGGTCGACTTCCTTCCAGTCCTCGCGGCTCACGATGAACGAGCCTTGGAACAGCGACGCGCCAATTTTGTAGCAGAAATTAAAATCTTCCATGCCGGGCAGGTTGCGCATCAATATGGCCGCTTTGGGCGCGGTGCTGGAAAAGAAATCAACGCGGTCCTTGGTATGTTTGAAATCGGCTTCAGGGCAGGGCAGGGAAATGAGGTCAACATCCTGCATTAAACAAAAACAAGCGGAAAACTCTAATGGGTCGGGAATACCGATGCGGAAGCCGGTTGCGCGCAAATCTTTTACTTTAGCGAGCAGATTACTTTCATCCGGCGGTTCTGGGGTTTCAATGGGTTTAAGGATTAAAACGGTATTGTTTGCGGGTAAATCCGCAAGGCAGGGATGGTCGAGAAATGAAATAGGTATTTCAATAAAAACTAAGCGACGCCCAAGCAGCGGGAAAATATTAGTACGTACCAGATTGCGTATTAGTATTTCGGAAAAGAAATTGAAAACTGTACGGCTTTGAATATGAATACGTGAGTGTGCGGATTCTTGAAGCATAAATTGGTAGCCGGCGATTTTTTGCTGGCGGTCCAGCACCGCTTCGCGGCAGATGATGCCGGTTTCGATGCCTTCTGAAACAACAGGCTGATTTAACGCTTGTTCTTGCCGCGACGGGATAATCCGGCTCAACGGCGCATCGAAAACCGTGCGTTTGGGCTTGCTTGGGCGTGTCCTGTTTTTTTCAGGCCGTGGCGGACGGCGGAACAGGCTACGGAACAGGCTTTTTAGCATATAGGGATACCCAGAGAGTTATGCCGGATTATAGGGACACAAGTGCGCTCTGGGGCGGGATGTTGGGGCAGGAATGCGCCCTACCGTGATTCAGTCGGCAATCGGAGGCATTCCGGCGTGGCGGCGGATACTGTTTAGGTAGGATTGCCCGTCAGGGGAAGTGTTGTCGCGCAGCGCCTTGTACATTGTCTCGCCAAGGCATTCAAGCACCTCGTGCATCGCGCCGTGACGCCCAAACTGCTTGCGCAGTTTCTCAAAGGCCAGCCGGATGCCGGGCGGTTGGTCAATAGAGAGTTGCTCTTCAATAGCCAGATGCAGCGACATGTGCAGGAAGGGGTTGGTCTGCCCGTCTTCCGGCGGAAATTCTTTTGATAATACGTTCTGGCTGGTAAGCAAGGGCTGGTATTCGGGATGCTCCAGCACGATGCCGGCAGTGATGGTTTCGAGTGTAGAGAGCACTTCCTTGGCCTGATACTTGCGCCAAGACTCGATAAAGAAGATACGAACTTGCTCTCGGGTGGGGTGAAATAGGTGCATGCGCGGGCGGGTGTGGGCGTCGGTTTTTATAGGTTTAGTTTGTTTTTTCGAGCCAGTCACACACATCGTACACGCAACAGGCCGCGCATTGGGGCTTTTTTGCGGTGCAAACATAGCGGCCGTGCAGTATTAACCAGTGGTGCGCATTAAGCAGGTAGCGGTCTGGGACATTTTTCATGAGCGCGTATTCAACCTCTGTCACGTTTTTGCCGCGCCCGAGTCCCGTGCGGTTAGCAAGCCGGAAAACATGGGTATCGACGGCTATAACCGGCTGGCGGAATACCGAGTTGAGCACCACGTTAGCCGTTTTGCGCCCCACGCCGGGCAGTGCCTCAAGCGCGTCGCGGTCTGGCGGGACTTCGCCCGCGTACCGTTCGATTAAAAGTTTTGTGAGCGCGAAAACGTTTTTTGCTTTGGCGCGGTAAAGGCCAATGGTTTTAACGCACTCGGTGAGCTTTTCTTCCCCCAAATCAATCAGGGCCTGAGGCGTGGGCGCCAAGGCAAACAGCCGCCGCGTGGCGAGGTTGACGCTTTTGTCGGTGGCCTGCGCCGAGAGCACGACCGCCACGAGAAGCTGGTAAGGGGTGCTGTATTCAAGCTCGGTGCGCGGCTCGGGCGTGCGTTCTGCCAGACGGCGGAAGAATTCGAGGGCGGCATCAGGGGTCATGGGCGGCAGGGCAGGGTTGGGGGAAGGGGATTGTATTCGACTGGTCAAGCTGTTTCTTAACTTGCCCGATGAGTTCGCTGTAACGGTCGCCATGCTCGCGGGTCAATATCACTTCACCGCAAGCGGGACAAAATTCGCCTGTTACTTCCGGGATGGCTGTGGTTTCGCCCTTGTAGGTGTACGGCACATCGCGTGTGTCAGGAATGAGTTCCCCTTCGCCGCAGAATGGGCATTTCATGGTTTTAGTGTGATACACGTTTTGCCTCTATGCAAAATATTACGGCCGTGCGGCGCGGCGGGCGTTGATAGCGTTATAGCCGGCAATTAGGCCACCCAGAATGAAGAAGGCTCCGGGCGGTAAGCTGGCAAGCAGGAAGCCCGGATAGGCATCGCCTAATACGCTGATGGGCGAAAGGCCGGGGATAACCATGTCGATGCCGGAAAACAGCGTGCCGTTGCCAATCAATTCACGTAAAGCGCCCAGTAGCGCCAGCACCCAGACGAGGCCCAGGCCCATTGCGATGCCGTCTAGGGTGGACTCCAGTACGCCATTCTTGGCGGCGTAGGCTTCCGCACGGGCGAGCACGATACAGTTGGTGGTGATGAGCGGGATAAAAATACCGAGTACCAGATACAGGCTGTGGAAAAAAGCGTTGAACGCTAAATCGAGTACCGTGACTAGCGCGGCGATGATAAGGATGAAAACAGGGATGCGTATTTCATAAGCAATCCAGCGGCGGAGGCCGGAAATGACCAGATTCGAGACGGCCATTGCCATGACGGTGGCCAGCCCTAGGCTGACGGCATTCACCATGTTGGTGCTAATCGCCAAAATCGGGCAGAGTCCCAAGATTTGCGCGAGTCCGGGATTTTGCCGCCACAGGCCGTTACGGACGCTTTCCATGAGATGGCTCATTGTTTTTCCCCTTCTGCGTTGAAGTGGGTTTCTTTGGGTGCGGCAAACAGCGCGTCACGCCGGGCATGAACCCATGCGGCGGCGCGGCCTACCGCCCGTGTGACGGCGCGGGGGCTGACGGTTGCGCCTGCGTGAAAATCGAAATCGCCGCCGTCTTTTTTGACGGCCCAATGCGCGAGGGGCAAAGTGGCGTCTTTTCCGGCGAATTGGCGAATCCAAGGGTTTTGGCGGTCTCTGTCTTTCGCGGGGTCGATGTAATCGCCTAGTCCCGGCGTTTCTTTGTGCGAGGCAACCCGGACGCCGCCGATATGGCCGTCAACATCAAGCGAAACAATGAGGTCGATACGGCCGCCGTAACCGTCTGGCGCAAACGTATTGAACACCAGCGCCACGGGCGTTTGCCCGCTCCGGGCCCGCCAGATTCTGCCGACGTGCGCCTCATTGCGGTCATCGGCGTCGATATAGTCCGAGAGCAAGGCGTTGTCGTAATGCTCGGTGGGCAGTACCTCATTGACGAGGCGCATTTGCTGCTGCTCGGCGGCAGCTTGGATGCGTTCGCGGGTGACTTCATGGGTAAATGCCATGAGCGCCGTAAAAAATACGGTGAAAGCGGTCAGCCCTAATGCTGAAATCAGCGCCCTGCGCGGCGCGGGCGGTAGCTTTTCAAGAAAAGACGGGCGGGCGGGCGTTGTGTCGGGAAGCGCGGAATCGGGAAGCGTCATGGCCGGGGTTCCTTGTGCTGGCCAAAAATGGCCGGCTGTGTCGCTTGGTTGATGAGCGGGACGCCGATATTCATCAGCAGCACGGCAAATGCAATCCCATCGGGATACATCCCAAAAGTGCGCACAAACCAAGCAATGATTCCCGCGCCTGCGGCGAAGATGAATTTACCGAGCGGGGTGGAGGCGCTCGTTACCGGGTCGGTGACAATGAAAAACGCGGCAATCATCGCCCCGCCGCTGGCAAGATGGAAGAGCGGGGAGGGAAAACGGTCCGGCGCAACCAGCCAAAATATGCCCGCCGTGAGTCCAAGCCCGGCGATAAAGCCGAGCGGCAGATGCCAAGTGATGATGCGCCGCGCAAGCAAAAACAGCCCGCCAACAAGATACCCCGCCGCAATCCACTCCCACCCCCGACCGCCGGCAAAACCGAACGTGTGGGATTCGAGGATGGCGCTTACCGTATGCTCGCGTAGCCCGGTACGCATGGCATCCAGCGCGGTGGCACCAGTAATGGCGTCGATGTTACGGCTACCGCCGAGGATGAGATGGAGCTGTTCCATGAAATCGACATTGCCAACGGTAGGCCATTGCGACATCAGCGCCGGATAAGCCACAATCATCGCGCAATATGCCGCCATCGCCGGGTTAAATGGGTTTTGCCCGATACCGCCATACAGATGTTTTGCGCCGACAATCGCCACCAGCACGGCCGTTGCCGTTAGCCACCAAGGCACGATAGGCGGCAGGATGAGCGCGATAATCCACGCCGTGACCAGCGCCGAACCGTCGCTTAACGTCATCCAAAGCGGACGCCCGCGAAGCCGCAGTACCAGCGCCTCGGCAGCCAGCGCCGTGACGGAGGCGATAACGATATTCACAAGGATGCCCGCGCCCACCTGCCACACATAAGCGGCAATACCGGGAACGAGCGCGGCCAGCACGGTGAGCATGTTGCGCTGTACGCTGGCGGGGAGGCGGATGTGCGGGGAGGTCATGGGCGTGTGGGCTGAATATGAGGGGGACTTACTCTATGGCAGAGTTTTTCCCCTCTCCCCTTGTGGGAGAGGGGCAGGGAAGAGGGGGCGGGCGCGAAGCACCCTAATAATGGTTTGCCCATAGCAGAGGCAGTATTTTGCCGTAATCCCCTCTTCACTAACCCCCTTTTCCGCAAGGGGGGAGGGGCAATATGGAATTGGCTTGCCATTTTCTTTATTTTCCCATCGCCTTATTTTCAGCAGAAGCCCCCTCTGGCGTCATTCCCGCGAAAGCGGGAATCCAGAAGCGTTCTTTCTGGCGCGAAGCGCCGCGTGCTTTTCCAATCATCCGGGCAATGCACTTTCCAATCGCCCGACCCAAAAGCGGCGGGACGGCGTTGCCGATTTGTTCGTATTGCTGGGTAACGTTGCCGGAAAATTGGTAATTATCAGGAAACGACTGGATTCTGGCCGCTTCGCGGACGGAAATAATCCGGTTTTGGGTGGGGTGAAAAAAACTGCCCCAATGTGGGTCACATTTGGTGAGGACGGTTGAGCATAAGGCATTGGGGTGTAGGCGGCCATAGCGGCGGGTATGGTCGCTGCGTTTGGCTTTTTTTAAGCCCGCCGGCAATAAATCAAAGGGAATATCCCGCCAGCTACCGCCTTGCGGAATATAGTTGAGACGTTCTAAATTGATTGGGCTGATTCGGGAACAGTAATGCGCGGTGAGTTCTTTGCAGTTTGTACGCAGATAACGTTGATAATCGTTTGTGGGCGTAGCGGCATATTCTTTGGGGCTTTGGGTATTGCCGTTCTCAATTTCAGGGAGGTCAGAGAGGGCTTTCCAAACGGTAATGGGTTCTTTGAGTTCTTGCGCAAAAAGCGGCGGTATAGAAAAACAAAGTTCTTTGGCGGCCGTAAAATTGGCAACCGCTTGGGCATTGTATTCGGGGACAGGAAATTCTATTTTTTCTTTGAAATACCGGATACCGATAAAAATAGTGCGAAACCGCATTTGCGGTATTCCATAATGCCCCGCAAACAAAATCTTATGGGAAACGGTATAGCCTATTGCCTGAAGCTCTTTGTAGATTTGTTCAACCACTGTGCCACGGCCTAAAGAGATAATGCCGGGAACGTTTTCGATGAGGACAGCTTTGGGCAAAATAGCGGAAACAATCCGCAAAAAATCTTTGAATAAATGATTGCGCGGGTCATCGAGCGTTCTGATAGGCGCGTTGATAGAAAAACCTTGGCAGGGCGGCCCCCCTGCAATCAAATCTATTCCGCCTTCTTGGATACCGAGATATTGCCGAAGATTTTTTTCACACAGCAAACGAATATCGCCTTCCACAATTTCTGTATTGGGATGATTCTGGCGGTAAGTTTTGGCATATTGCGATACCAGTTCGTTGGCAAGAACCGGGTGAAACCCCGCTTGTTGCAACCCGCAAGAAAGACCGCCGGCGCCAGCGAAAAGGTCAAGGCTTTTCATTTTTGTTTTCTGCTTCATGCTGTGCGGCATATTCAAACGGATTTAGCAGGGCGACGCCAAACGGTATGAAATCGCGGACATTGCGGGTCACGACTGTCAGGCCATGCTGCAATGCGCACGCCGCAATCATTGCGTCGATGTATAGGGCGTTTGTGCGGCGGTGCATTAGCTTTGCACAGAGGCGGAATGCTTCCGCGTCCATTGGAATCACATTAAAGCGCGTTGCGACAAGGTCGGCCCACGCCTCAATATCTGCTGCTTTTGCCGCATCCTGTTCGCGTGTGCGTTCAACCCCCGTTTGAATTTCGCCTAACGTTGCTGCGCATAAATGAACTTTTTTGTTAGGGACGAATTTAAGCCACGCCAGCACCGCGCCATGCGGACGGTTCTTACGCAGTTCGGAAATAACGTTGGTATCAAGTAGGTACATGTTAGAAAACGGGGGGAGGGCGCATTTTCAATGGCTCGCGGGGTGGAATTCCCAAATCGTCATAACGTGCCTTGTCGGAAAGTAACAAGTCTTTAAGTGTGGGGTATTCAGATTTGTCGAGGCGCTGCCATTGTTCAAAGGGAACCAGCACGGCCGTGGCTACGCCACGGCGCGTAATGGTTTGCGGGCCTTCTGCCATGCACACATCCAGCAATTCACTAAAACGGGCTTTGGCGTTTTGGACGGGCCAAGTGGCGGGGTGGGCGGACATAACCATCTCCTTGTGACTAGTTGCCTGACTAGTTTAGCGCGGGGAGGCGGGAACGAAAAGGTCAGGGCTTTCCATTCTCAGCCTCATTTCCCGACGCAGCATGAGTTGTAGCGGTCGCCTCTGCCGCTTTGGCCCGCGTCTCCGCCGCTTTGGCCGCGAGCCGTGCCGCTTTTTCGGCTTTTTCCCGTTCTAGCCGGAAACTGCGGAACTCAAACCGTTCCCGTGCCCGGTCGGCGGCGTTTTGTTCTTCGTCACGGGCGCGGATTTCGCTTTTGGCGAAACGGAAATAATCAATTAGCGGGATGTGCGCCGGACAAACATAGGCACAGCAGCCGCACTCGATGCAGCTGAAGAGATGGTAGCGTTTTGCGCCGTCAAGGTTTTTGGCGCGGCTGGACCAATACAGTTCATACGGCTGCAATTGGCTTGGGCAAGCCTGTGCGCAAGCGCCGCAGCGGATGCAGGGCTGTTCGGGCGGCGGCGGCGGGAAGAATTCGGGCGAGGTGGCGATGAGGCAGTTGCTGCCTTTGGTGATTGGCGCCTCAAGGCTTGGCAGGACAAAGCCCATCATCGGGCCGCCCATGATGACGCGGTTTGAACCGGGCCTGATACCGCAGAAAGCGAGCAGGTCGGCAATCAGCATGCCGAGCGGCACTTCGTAATTGCCGGGGCGCTCCACATTGCCCGTGACGGTGACGATGCGTGAAGTCATGGCTTCGCCGTACAGCAGGGCGCGGCAGACGGCGTGCGCCGTGGCAACGTTGAAGCACTGCACGCCGGATTTTGCGGCATGCGTCCCTGCGGGAATTTCCAGCCCGGTCAGCACACGGATAAGCTGTTTTTCACCGCCCGTGGGGTAGCGCGTGGGCACGGGGACAACGGTTATTTTGTTCTCGTACTCGTGCGCGATAGGGGCCACGCTACGCACAGCTTCCATCATGGAGGCAATAGCTTCGGGCTTGTTGTCCTCAATGCCCACCAGTATTTGCTGTGCGCCAGTCAGCCGCCCCAAAATGGACGCGCCGGTGATGATGTCGGCGGCCCGGTCGCGCATCAGGCGGTCGTCGCAGGTAATCCACGGCTCGCATTCCGCGCCGTTAATCACCAACGTTTTGATTTCGCTTTCCGCTTTGATATGGCTTGGGAACACCGCGCCGCCCATGCCGACGATGCCGCTGGCTTGGATGCGGAAAATCAATTCGTCCCGGCTTGTGTCGGGAAAATCAAATGGCTCATGGATAATCCGGCGTTCTTCGCCGTCAGGCGTAATGACGATAGCTTGTGACGCCAGCCCGGACGGATGCGCCATAGGGTAACGCCCGATTTCCGTTACCGTGCCGGAGGTGGGCGCGTGGATGGCCGTGCCCGTGGCGCCTTCGGCTTCGCCGATACACTGGCCTTTGAGCACTTTGTCGCCGAGGGTGACGATGGTCCGTGCGCCCCCTTGGCTACCCTGAATGAGCGGCACTACCAAACGCGACGGCGTTGGCACATGGACAATCGGCGTCTCGGAAGATTCTGTTTTGTGGGAGTCGGGTTTCACACCGCCCCGGAACTGGAAAAGGCGCGAGGTCATGTCACCACCTTGAGTCCCGTTATCGGGTATTTCCAGCGCCAGTTTTGGGGGGTGCGCGGTTCTTCTTCGAGCGTGATGCAATTGACCGGGCAGGGCGGCAGACACAACTCGCAGCCTGTGCAGTATCGGCTGATGACGGTGTGCATCTGTTTGGCGGAACCGACAATGGCATCCACAGGGCACGCCTGGATGCACAGCGTACAGCCAATGCAGGATTGTTCGTCGATGAGAGCCACCGTTTTAAGTTTTTCAACCGGCGCGCCGCGCGGTTTGAATTCGCGCCCAAGCAAATCTGCCAGTTTGTGTGCGCAGTCATCGCCGCCGGGAGTGCACAAATTGATTTCAGCCCCGTTGCTGGCAATGGCTTCGGCATACGGCTTGCAGCCCGGGAAGCCGCATTGGGCACATTGGGTTTGCGGCAGCAGGGCATCGATTTGCGCGGCCAGCGGGTTGCCTTCCACTTTGAAATAAATCGCGGCATAGCCCAGCGCCGTGCCAAGAACGAGGGCGATTCCAGTCATCACTAAAAGGGCGGCAAGCATGGGCGGGAAGCGTAAGAAGTCCGGGAGCCAGAAATAGGGCTTTGTCTTTAATGATGAAAACGGTCCAATCCGGCAAAGCCCATGAAAGCTAGGCTCATAAAACCGGCGGTCATCATGGCAATCGGTACGCCCCGAAATGGCAATGGCACGTCAGCGCCATCAAGCCGCTCGCGGACGCCGGCAAATAAGATGAGCGCGAATGTAAAACCCACAGCGGAACCGAACCCGAACAACAAAGATTCAAGCAGGCCGTAGCTCTCTTTCGCGCTCAACAGCGGAATGCCGAGCACGGCGCAATTCGTGGTAATGAGCGGCAGATAAATTCCCAGAACCTGTTGCAACAGCGGGCTAGTTTTGTGGATAACGAGTTCAGTAATTTGCACAATGGCCGCAATGACCACGATAAATGCCAGCGTGCGCATGTAATCAAGGTCAAAGGGCACCAACAGGTAATGGTCAATTAAATAACTCGTCCCAGAAGCCAGCGTAAGCACAAACGTGGTGGCCAGCCCCATGCCGATAGCGGTGTCGAGTTTTTTTGAAACGCCCATGAACGGGCAAAGCCCGAGGATACGGACAAATACCACGTTATTAACTAAAACGGCACCAAGAATGACAAAAAGATAGCTCATTGGACGCACTCAAAAAGGGCAACGATTATACAGCAGTTGCCCGTACGCACTCCCGCACAATCCCCGGCCCGCGATAGATTAGCCCGGTAAAAACCTGCACCAGCGAGGCGCCCGCATCAAGTTTTGCGCGGGCGGCGGCCCCGTCGAGTACGCCCCCGGAAGCGATAATCGGAATTTCGCCCGCCAAGGCTTGGGAAAGCTGGCGCAGGACGCTGGTTGAAGCCTCCATCAACGGCGCGCCGGATAACCCGCCTTCCTGCTGTGCGTGTGGCAACCCCACAACATGCTCACGCGAAAGCGTGGTATTGGTGGCAATGACGGCATCAACGCGGTGGCGGCGCAACGCGGCGGCAATATCTGAAATAGCCGCCGCGTCAAGGTCAGGCGCGATTTTTAACGCAAGCGGGACATAGCGCCCGTGCAGTTCAGCCAGCTGGTGCTGTGATTCCTTGAGCCGCATGAGCAGCGCATCCAGTTCGGACGCCCCCTGCAACTGGCGGAGATTTTGGGTGTTGGGCGACGAAATATTGACCGCCACATAACTGGCAACGCTATAGACCCTTGAAAAAGCAATGAGATAGTCATCCACGGCCTGTTCAATAGGCGTATCGAAATTCTTGCCGATGTTGATGCCGAGAATGCCTTTGTATTTAGCCGCCCGAACATTCGCGACAAGCGCGTCAGCCCCGCCATTGTTAAAACCCATCCGGTTAATGATGCCGTGCACCTCCGGCAGACGGAACAAGCGCGGGCGCGGGTTTCCCGGCTGGGGGCGCGGTGTCACCGTGCCGATTTCAAGAAAGCCAAAGCCCATTAACGCCAGCCCATCGATAGCAATGCCGTTTTTATCTAGCCCGGCGGCAAGGCCGATGCGGTTAGGGAAAGCGAGTCCCATCACCTCAACCGGAGGGGCGGGGCAGGGCTGCCGGGCTGGCAAAAGCCGTCCGGCAGTGTGCAGGACGGCAAGGGTGCTTTCGTGCGCGGTTTCAGGGTCTAACGAGAAAAGAAGGGGGCGGGCAAGGTCGTACAGCATGGGCGCGATTGTAACGGCTCAAGCAGGAACGTGCGATACCCACAAAACTAGCGCGAAGGCTTGGATATGGGGCGCTGCCGCAGGGTAGGGCGGGAAGGCGTGAGGGAAGTATCAAGGGGATGCTTAATAGGCAGAGCCTTATTTCAAACTGTGGATTAATACCCTGACCTTACACATGGGATGTTCTACATTCATCACGCAGTCTTTGTAACAACAGAAAATAAAGTGAGCTAAATCCACAGAAGGCTGAACCAGATGGGAACGACGCAAAATGCTAGGAGTACATGATGAGCGAATCGAAAAAGCTGGTTATGCTGGTTGATGACAATATTGCAAACCTGATGGTTGGAAAAGAGGCGCTGTCAGACATATATAGCGTACTGACGGTACCTTCTGCGAAAAAAATGTTTGAATTATTAGAACGGTATACACCCGAAATCATATTACTTGATGTGGATATGCCGGAAATGGATGGGTATGAGACAATAAAGATTCTGAAAGAAAATTCCCAAACAAAAGAAATCCCGGTCATATTCTTGACCGCCATGAACGATAATGATAGCGAACTTAAAGGATTAAGTCTGGGCGCAATTGATTATATTGCAAAACCATTTTGTAAACCGCTATTAAGAAAAAGAGTGGAAGTTCACATTCTAGTTGAATCACAAAAACGGATATTGAAAGACTATAACAATAATCTGCAAGGGATGGTTAAAGAAAAAACACAAACTATCCTCAAGTTACAAAATAAAGTATTGCGAGCCATGTCGGAACTAGTTGAAGGGCGAGACGCTTCAACGGGCAATCACATTGAAAGAACACAACAATGTTTAGATGTTTTATTGTCAGCTATACTTGCGTCTGACGAATATAAAGAAGAAACAAAAGATTGGGATATTGAATTGTTACTGCAATCTTCGCAGCTACACGACATTGGTAAAATTGCCATCCATGATAATATTCTGAAAAAACCAAGCAAATTAACAACGGAAGAATTTGATGAAATGAAAAAACATGTTGAGTATGGTGTTAATTTTATTGAAAAAATAGAAGAAGATGATGAAAAAGATAGCCAATTTTTACAATATGCCAAGATTTTTGCCAATTTTCACCACGAAAGATGGGATGGCTCCGGCTATCCCAACAAACTTTCGGGAAAGGATATTCCGCTTTTAGGGCGTTTGATGGCTATCGTCGATGTCTACGAGGCGTTGACATCAGAACGTTGCTACAAATCAGCATTGGACCACAATACAGCAGTTGATATAATTTTAGAAGGAAAAGGCACATGTTTTGACCCAGACCTAATCGGTATTTTTGAGAAATGCGCAGAACAATTGCAAAAATATGCTCCGGCAAAAAAACAGTCCCAAGAAGCAAATTGCCAGTTATGAATAAATAAAAAAACAGGAACGCCAATGAAATCAGAGCGCCCCCTTCCACGGCATTTTTTCGTAGTCAATCCATTATGTTTTCAGAACAGATTGAAAATGGAGATTGCTATTTCAAAAATACACCAATATTTTGCCGCTGAAGCGGCCGCAGGCGTTAAAGCTGATTATGCTGTGCATATTTCACGTTTTCCTCGGGACGCCATATATTCGATACATAAATTCGCAAAGGCCGTAGCGGATGGAATTCCGCTTAGGGTTTATTCAATAGGCGGAAAAGGGATTCTTTTTGATTGCCTCAATGGCTCAATTGAACTGCCCAATACAGAATTAGGCATTATACCGTATAGCGAAGATGAAACTTTTTATCAAATATGTGGTACACAAAAAAAAGATATTCTTTATTCTATCAAAGCACAAACCACTTCGCCGTCAATACCTGTGGACGTGCTGTATTGTGGTAGTAACTATGTTTTGAATTATTGTTTAATTGGTGCAGAGGCATTGGCAAGTATTGCTCACCAAAAATTACTGAAACGATTTTCACTTTTAAGTCGTTTCAAATCACCAAGCATGAAACGAATTGTTAATAGTAATAAATTTTTTCAAATGATTTCAAATAGTCACATTCTTACCCAAAATTATAGGATGTGGGTTGATGATGTAAATTGGAGTGGTGCTCATGCGTTCATCAATATTGCCAATACCCCTTATTTTGAAAACAGCCTATCCCCTGTGACGGAAGCTGTAATAGATGATGGTTGGATGGATGTGCTGACGGGTGAGGGGGGGAATGCGCTAAAACTATATAAGATTTTTAAGAAATATATCAGTGGGCAACATGCAATGTATCCAAAAGCCTTTACCTATAAACGTGCAAAAAAAATATTTATTACATCCAATACTCCTTTGATACTCAATATAGATGGAGAAATTTTTTACGATAAATATATTAACATTGAAATCAAGCCGAAAATGTTACGAATTATTACCCCCATTGAAAAAAACAAGGAGTAATACCATGATTTTTTCTAATGAGGTAGACCGCAAATATATTTATTCATCGACTATCCTTGCGGTGATTGGCTCGCTTATTATTACTTTTTTTCATATATTGACGATAGTTGAAACAAGTCGGTATTCTACTTTTTTTGTGATGTTTCTTTTTTCAATACCGATGATATATTTTATTATATCGACACTGATACGTACAAAAAAAATACTACATGGGAAACCTGAATATATTTATTATATTATCGCTAATATCTTTATATTTTGTAGTGTTTTTGCATTTTTTAATATTATTGTTTCAAAATATATTGCAACTGAAAATTGGAGTGTAGCACTTATATTTTTCTCCGTGAATTTTTTACTACTTGTTACGATGTCGCTTATTATAGCGCATGTCCATAATTTAACTGTCGTCGCTTTTTTGTTGCCTTTTCTTGAATTTTTGTTTTTTACCACGAGTTATTATACTCTTTCTAACAATTTTCATTATTTTACTATCTTAGCGGTCATCTGTGGAATTTGCGCATTATATGGCAATTATAAAGCATTATTGTTTTGGATTATTACAGTCACGATGACGTTAGCAATCCTTTTAGGGATAGAACCTTTTGTCTTACATGGTATATTTGAGGAAAGCGGGAACGTTATTGTTTGGGGGATTAGTATTTTATTGATGATTATATTTTTGATGTTAACGCAGTTTGTTTCAACTCGACACATGAGTTCCATTAAAGCGAGAAATGCTTTTACTACGCTCATGGCCTCGTCAACGAATATTGTTGCGTTAATAGATGACTTGAACAGAGTCACTTATCTTAGCGAACCTATGGCAAAAATGGCTCATATTGAGAATATTCAAATGGCTATTGGCCGTCCGTTAATTGATTTATTCCATAAATCGAATATGAAATTAATATTAGGAGAAATTTTTGAAACTATGGGATATTATGAAAATACCATTGAAATGAGCGGAAATGATAAAACATGGTTTTTTAAGATTATCTCCAGTCGTTTAATTGCCGAACATGAAAATGATTTATCAGGACGTTTCATTGATATTAGTGATGTAACGCCTCTGGTTGAAGCCAAACTGGATGCAGAACGTGCCAATCGCTCAAAAAGTATGTTCTTAGCGAGGATGTCGCATGACA
>JAIRPB010000060.1 GCA_031257305.1 Azoarcus sp. | reverse complement strand
CAATTGCTGACCCATGCCGGAAGTATCAGCCACGAGCAGGCGGTTGAAAAAGCGCGGACAGAATATACAAAGTATCAGGCTCGGACCCTAAGCGATGCGGAGAAACAATATCTCGCCAGTCTTAAAAATGTTTGCAAAGAAATCGAAATTGCCAAAAGAAAGTCATGATGAAAAAACTATTTTTACAGTCCGAAAAAGAATTACAAGCTGTAATTTCCAGACAAAAGAAAATACTGGCTATTTAATTTCACAATCTTCAATAAATGACATTCTTTTTTGCGCCGAATTTTTCTGTTTGGGACGCTCGTTTTTGGTTTTGTTTAGAAGAATGTCCCAATTATGTTAGGCGAGCATGTAGGCAGAAGATTTTCCTTGTCCTGTTTTGCGGATGATGCCTTTGGTCAGCATAAGCCGCAACAGCAGGATTGCCGCTGATTGTGATACGCCTATGGCGTCCTGAATATCCTTGCGGCTGATATGCCCGCGTTCGCGTAAAAGCACTAAAACTTTTTCCTCGCGGGCATCCGCTGATGCTACTGGAACGGTGGTTTGTAGCGGCCGGGTTTTGGCTATTTCAAGATTAGGCAAAATTACTTTGAAAGCATTGTCTGAAACCGCGATTTCCGGCTGGGTGGCACTTCCGATATAACTTCCCTTTATTTTGGCAATACCAGTGCCATACGCCTCAATGAGTTGCAGACGATAAAATATGTTGGCAAGGCGTGGGTTGCGAAGAGCGGAAACGCCAAAGAGAACATCTGAGAGTGAAACCCCTTTTACCAGTCCGCCAATACTGACGATTTCCATTCGGTCGGGAAAAATGCTGACAAGCGTACTTGCGGAAAGCCCGTAATCGCGGTGAACAGCCGCATTGAGCAGAACTTCTCGAATGGCGGCGACGGGATAACCGCGCTCGTCTTTGCGGTTAAGCCCTTCATAGCCTGAACGGATCGGATTGTGCAGGTCAACAAAAGCGAAAACTTCCACGACCTGACGAAGAATTGAACCCGAAAACTCGCGCCGGTCAAGAAACGATGCTTTGTCTGCGCCGCCAAACACGCCGACTTTTACGGAATGCGGGCATTGTTCTGACAACAGCAACGCTAAGTTTGTCAGCATTTCGTCATCGCCGAACAAACCGAGCGTTTTTTGCTGGGCGGTTCCGAACGCTACGTCCTTGCTCGCAAAGTATTCGGCGGCGAAGGTGAATTCAAGCTCTTGCAAACGGCTACGTCCCGCCTCGTAACTTTCGCCTGTTGTTTCACGCAACATGGCGAGAATCGCTGCTTCCGAAGCCGGAACGCTCGCCGAACCGTGCCGCACGAAAACGCCTTCCGGTCGAATGCCTTTTCCTGCGAGGTAGTAGGGACGCGCCGTGCCGCGCTGTACAACAATAGCCACAACGGGCTTTCCTTCGATTTGCCGGACTTCGCAGGTTGTGAACATCGTCACATCAGGACGCACCGCGTTGCGAATGGCATCGGCGGCTTGCAACAGGACGGCATCAGGCGAGGCCACTCCCAGCACTGCTCCGTCATCGCCAATACCGATGAGGATTTCGCCTCCGTCTGTGTTGGCGAAGGCGAGCACGGTTTTCTTGAGGGTGTCCGTGTATTCGCGCTTGAATTCGTGCGTTTTATCTTCGATGAACATAGGATGTCTTTGCTGACAATTGCTGATTGGTTCTGATAATAGCATTTGATTCGATTGTCAGAAAACGTTTTTTAGGCGGGGAAGCCACGGCTTCTGCCGCCCATGCGGTTTGCCAGACAAGATTCATGCGAAACAGGCGTTTCGTGTTGTGCGAAATGTGCGTTTCGCAAGGCTCTTGTTTGAAAAAAAGCAGGGTTGGTGTTAGCCAAGACTTTCTGCCAAAGCCACGCCGAGGGTGGCATCTGGCCGCATTTCTTTGGCAGTGAGACTGCGGATTCACGCAAAACGGAAAGTCTAGCCACTTCCTAAAAAAGCAGCCCACCGCCGAGTCGAAAAACTGCCCCGCTACTCGACCACTGCCTCGCTCTGTGCCTTTTCCCGCAGGTGCGGGTAACGCGGCACCATCTTCACAGTGATTGGACAATGCAGGATGTGGGCGGATAATTGACCTCTTTCTGCGGAGCTGTAAATGACGGTCAATTATTTTGGGTGGCTTGCCTACCTCCCGCTAGGCGTTTTTGTGGGTTTTATGGCGGGGCTGCTGGGCATTGGCGGGGGCGGGATTATGGTGCCGATGCTCACGGCGCTATTTCTTGCCCAAGGGTTTGCGTGCGAGCAAGTTCTGCATATGGCGCTGGGCACTTCAATGGCGGCCATTATGCTGACTTCGGTTTCTAGCTTTCGGGCGCACCATGCCCGTGGGGCGGTGGACTGGCACATTGTCCGGCAGATTACGCCGGGAATTCTTTTGGGGACTTTTTCCGGCGGTTTTGTGGCTTCGCGGATGAACACAGTGCCGCTGGCGATATTTTTTGCGTGTTTTATGTGCTTTGTGGCTCGCCAGATGTTGGTCGACACCAAACCCAAGCCCTCACGCGAGTTGCCTAATGCGGTGGGCACAAGCGCCGTGGGGCTGTTTATCGGCTTTATTTCGGCGCTGGTTGCGATTGGCGGCGCGTCGCTTTCCGTGCCTTTTATGCTCTGGTGCAACGTGGAGGCGCGCCGCGCGATTGGCACGTCATCGGCTATCGGGTTTCCGATTGCGGTGGCGGGGACGGCTAGTTATCTTGTGAATGGCTGGGATACGTCCGGGATGGAGACTTTTACGTTTGGCTACATCCATTTGCCGGCCTTGGTGCTGATGGGCCTCTCCAGCGTTTTTATGGCGCCCGTGGGCGCGGCCTGTTCTCATCGTTTGCCGGTTAAAACGCTGAAAAAAATCTTTGCGGGCGTTTTAATTTTGCTTGTTGTTAAGATGTTGCACGGCCTGTATTCGCAGACAGGGTGTGTAGGCTGATTTTTCCCAGAGGGGGCGTTAAAAGGAATTTTGCATGAACAAAAAAGTAGCGATATTCGATTCGTCGTTGCGTGACGGCGCACAGGCTGAGGGCATTTCATTTTCGGTTGAAGATAAACTCAAGTTGCTTGAATTGTTTGATGAGCATGGCATTGGCTATATTGAGGCGGGGAATCCCGGCTCAAATCCAAAAGACCTTGAGTTTTTTGCCCGCGCCAAAACGATTCAGCTCAAACAGGCCCGTTTAACCGCGTTTGGCAGCACACGGCGGCGCGATGTCCGCGTTGAGCAAGATAGCAACGTGCAATCGCTGCTGCTGGCGGATACGCCGGTTATTGCTATTTTTGGCAAAAGTTGGGATTTTCATGTCACGGACATCATCGGCACCACGCTTGACGAAAATCTGGCGATGATTCGTGAAACGCTGGCTTTCTTCAAAGCCAGGGGCAAGGAAGTTGTCTATGACGCTGAGCATTTTTTTGACGGCTATAAAAATAACCCCGATTACGCGGTGAGAACCTTGCGGGCAGCGGTGGAAGGCGGCGCGGATACGCTTGTGCTGTGCGATACCAACGGCGGTACTTTTCCCTCTGAAGTGGCCACTATCGTCGCGCACATTGCCGGCCTGTTTGAGACGCCGCTGGGCATTCACGCGCACAATGACTGCGGCATGGCGGTTGCCAACAGCGTGGCGGCCGTAGAAAACGGCGCACGCCACGTGCAGGGCACTTACATCGGTTTTGGCGAACGCTGCGGTAACGCTAATTTGTCGACCATCATTGCCAATCTAGGCGTGAAGCGCGGCTACGAATGTTTGCCGCCCAATCAATATCGGCACATTACCCGCGTGGCGCGGCATGTTGCGGCCATTTCAAACGTCGCTTTGAGCGAACGCATGCCCTACGTTGGCAGCAGCGCCTTTGCGCACAAGGGCGGGATGCACATTGACGGGGTGAACAAGGCGGCCCGTTCGTTTGAGCATATCGACCCAGAACAAGTCGGCGGGCAGCGCCGTTTTCTGATGAGCGAAGTGTCCGGCCGTCGCATGATTCTCGACAAAATTTGGGAAGTCGACCCCGCCATCACTAAAGATGACCCTGTGACGGACCGCATCATGAAGCGGCTGAAAGAAATGGAGCACGAGGGCTACCAGTTTGAGGGCGCGGAAAGTTCGTTTGAGTTGATTGTGCTCAAGCACCTTGGCAAGTACCGTTCCTTTTTCGACCTCGTGCACTTCAGGATTATTGGCGAACAGCCCGCCGAGGGCGAATACAGCGCATCCGCCATCATCAAAATCAAAGTGGACGGCAAGGATGAGATTACCGCCGCCGAAGGCGACGGCCCGGTGCATGCGCTAGACCGGGCGCTACGCAAGGCGCTAGAGACGTTTTACCCAGAACTGGCCAACGCCCACCTCACGGATTACAAAGTGCGCGTTATCAACGGCAAAGACGCCACGGCCGCCAAGGTGCGCGTGCTATTGCAGTCGTCAGACGGCGACGCGGTATGGACCACCATTGGGGTATCGACCGACATCATCGAAGCAAGCTGGCTGGCGTTGGTGGATTCGATTGAATATAAGCTGCTGAAAATTAGGGGGTAGGCATGGCGGCTCGTGTTGACACTGTTCCGCCCCGCAGTTGAGGCGTTTGTCGATATAGGCGCTACATTTATATGTCAAAAGACGGGTAGGCGAGCACTTTGTCTATTTTCCATACGCGGCCGGGTTTGACCAAGATAACGATTAGTTTTGACCGCATGTAGCCTTCTTCGCCGAGGGTTGTCTTGACGATGGCGATGCCTTCATCGTTATCGACAAGCAAAACTTTGGTGTAAATGGAAGTGGCCCATTGTTCGCTGTAGTCTTGGGACTTCAGGAAGTAGTTATGGTCAATCTGTCCCTCTGGAATCTCATAGTTAGGGTCAGGCGGTCCGGGATGGTCCAGAGGAAGGTACAGAGCGGCTTCATTTGTCATATATCGGAGGGCTTCCTGCCTTGTCATGCCTCTAATAGGGTCAGAATTTTTCTCAAATACCTCAATTTGTTTAGAGATATACCGGCTGTAAAAAGCCCGTACAACCTGTGCGGGCGACATCTTCTCAGTCGTCGCCGAAAAAGCGGCAGAAGAGGTAAAAACGACAACGGCAATAATCGCCGTTTTAAGCAAGCGTTTTAACATCGTGTGCTCCATGACAGTTTGGTCACTAACGGGCTTTTCTATTCGTAAAAATCAGGCGACTCCGCGAGGTAAAAAATTTTCGATATTTTCCAACCGCCGGGTGTCTGGATGAGGACTACCGCTAATTTAATTTGCAT
>JAIRPB010000017.1 GCA_031257305.1 Azoarcus sp. | reverse complement strand
CGGTAATCGGTAGTTGCCAAGGCAGTGGGCCGCGTCGCGTAGCGCGATGATTTCGGCATGCGCTGTGGGGTCGTGCCTTGTAATGGGCTGGTTGAAACCTCGCCCGATGATTTTGTTATTGCATACCACGACCGCGCCCACGGGAATTTCGCCCGCCGCGCCCGCTTCCCGCGCAAGCGAGAGGGCTTCGTACATAAATTGTTCTTCAATGCGATTCATTTAACTAGCCCTAGCCTTAGCTTTTAGCCCCTGACCGCCGCCGCCTACCGCAGTGAAAAGCGCACTCCGTTGTTTTCCGCGTTTTCTTTGGCTTCGCTTTCGGTGGGTACCCGGCGGAAAACCCGTTCTGGCGGGATGCCGCCTTGGTCGGTGAGCCAGCGTTGTACGGCGGTTTCGCGGCGGCTGGCCATTGCGGCAACGTCTTGAGGGCCTACCGTGATGCCTTCTAGCAAGAGCTTTTCCATTTCTTCAACAGGGAGGTCTTTTGCCATGCCGATGATGTTGCGCGGCTTTTTGATGTTTTTGGCGTTTTTGTAAACTTCACCGAGCAGGGCGGCGTATTCCGGGCTGGCAGGGTCGATGTCGTCCATCGGGTTGCCTTTGCCTGTGGTTTTGCGCTTTTCAATCATGACCATGAAGCGCAATTTGTCGCGGCGGATGCCTTCGGTGTCGCGTTGCGCGTTGGCCGCGCCGGTGATGTCTAGCTTTAACGTTGGGCGTTCTTGGAGCGATTTGGCGAGTTCGCGCAACTTTGTTTCTTGTGCTTCGCCAACACGGGCGCTGCCGGGGGCAAATTCTAGGTGCGAGAGTTCTTCTTGCCCCAGCAGGGCGAAGGGCGCTGTGACCGCTTTGCTGATGAGGCCCGCAAGGGCGCGCAGGACTAAGCCGAAAACACTAAATTGGGGGTCATCCAGCGTACCGCCGACAGGTAATTTGATGTCGATTTCACCTCGCCCATTTTGGAGCAGCGACACGGCTAGACGGACGGGCAGGTGGGTGGCGTCCGGGCTGTTGACGGCGTCGCCAAAGGTGAGCTGGTCGAGGAACACATGGTTTTCAGCCGACAGTTTGCGGTCCTCGATTTTGTAGCTGAGCGTAGCGGATAGGCGTCCCCGCGTGATGCCATATCCGATATAGCGTCCGGCATAGCCTGATAGCCCGGTTAATTCAAAATCTTTGACATCGGCCGTGATATTGAGATGGCGGTCTTGGCGGAAAGGGTTGAATTCGCCGCTGACCATTACCGGGGCGTCCTGCCCGATTTTGCCGCGCAAATCGAGTTTTGCCAGCGTTGCGGGGTCGGTGGATAGCCCCACAAGCTCGCCAGAAAGATGGCCCAGGAAAGCGTTGTAATTGGGGCGGACAAAACGGTCACTGAACATGATGTTGCTGTTCTTGACGGTGATGCGCTTGATGTTGATAGGGGGGACGTTTTGGTGGGGCGCGTTGGTGTCTGCGGGAGGCTCTGGCGTGTTTTGGGTTTCGGGGGCGGGCGCGGGCTGGGCTAGGGAGGCTTCGTCCAGAAAAATACCGGCGTTTTCTGTTTCGGTTTTTGAGGTGTTGGGCGCGGTATTTCCAGATGCTAACTGTATTTCGCGCAGGTTAAGTTTTCCGTTTTCATCGAGAATTAGCCGGGAACTTAGCCCGTCGACGGCGATTTCGCCGATGGATAGGGCAAAGGGTTCGAGTTCGACTTTGGCTTGCCGTACCGCGAATTCGTTCCAGCGTAAAAAATTCTGGTTGCTGGCAGGGTCGACGGAAGAGAAATTTCTGACGGAAAACTGGCCGTCTATCGTGCCGCTTAGGTCGGCGGCGCGCTGCTGCCGCAGTTTGAGGTTTCCTTTTGCCGATAACTGGCCCGTTTTGATGCCAACCTGCGTCTGTTCCGAGAGATAAGTTTGCAGCGGGGCTAGCGAGATATTTTGCAGGTCAAATTCGGCCGTGGTTTTGAAAGGCTCCAGCGCGAAGGAGCCTTTTAGGGCGAGCCGCCCGTCTTTATTGATGCGGCCGCGCAGGGTGATTTTGGCGGGGTCTGCTTTTTTCGCCGTGGAGAACCCATTCAGGCTAAGTTCGATGCCGCTTGCTGTGGTGACTGTTGCCGCGCTGCCGGGCGTGCGGTCTTCAAAACGGATAGAGGAATCCGAAATAGAAGCGTTCTCCAAGGAAAATGTCCAAGACGATGGCTTGTTTGAGGCAGAAGACGGGGCGGGTTTGCCGGCGAGGGACATGAAATCGAAACGGCCGTTCGGTAGGCGGGTGATGGCCAGCGCCACGTTTTGGGCGTCAATCCCGCCTAACTGGATATGCTTTTCATCGGGAAGGAGGGCGGCATCAGAGAGGGTGAGCGATTTGAGTTTGAGCAGTTCGCTTTTGCGCCCGGTCAAACCAAATACAAAATCCGTGAGATTGAGGCGTTCAATCTGGGTTTTGACAGTCACCCCGTTTTCAGCATCCCGTGACGCGATTTGGTAACGGAAAACGCCTTCGGCATACCCTTGGCGGACTTCGCCGCCAGAGAGAAAAGGCGCGTAGTAACGCCCATAAATTGCGGGCTGTAAGCCGCTGGCCGTGAGGACGCCTTCGTATTCAAATGGCTGTAGCCGTAGGTGGTCTTGGTGGCTAAATTTTTCGCCTGATGCCGTGGTGTAATCAAGGCGGATTTCTGCGGGGATTGAGCCGCTAGTAGACAGGCCGCGCAAATCAAGGCTAATCCCTTCTATCCGGGTGCTAAATCCGCCGCCCGGTACGGCATGGTCGCTGTAACGGATGAGGCCGTCACGGATGCGTGCCGAGGAGAGTTGGAAATCTAGCGGCCGTGCGCGGGGCTGTTTTTTTTCTGATGCGGCTGTTTTGGTTTTGCCCGGGGCGGCTTTAGGGGTGTCTGCGGTGAAAAGGCTTTCTATGTTGAAGTGGGTTTCGGACAGGCGGGCGATGTCCAGTTCTGGTTTTTGTAGGCGGAGTTTGCTGAAGTGGTAACGATGGATGAGCGGCTGGATGTCTGCCATCTCGGCTTCCATTTCAGCCGCCGCCAGTAATGGCCTGCCTGTGCGGTCTTGGAGGGATAGGTTGTTGACCTGCGTTCTGCCGCGCAGGACAACTTTTACCGCTTCATCCGCCCGCTGGCTAAATTCTAGGCGCATATCAATATCAGCCGTGCCCGAAAGCAGCCTGAACGGCGGCTCAAAGGGCAGATAGGTTATCCAAGGCAGCAAATCCAAGTCTTTGACCGATAACTGTTCGAGTGTCCCTTGGAAGCCATCTGGATAGAGTTCCAGAGAGCCTTTGGCGGACAAGGGATGGTCATCGAAGAGCATCGACAAATCGGGTTTGATAAAAACATCTACCTTGACGGACATTCTGGAAATAGCGGGAAGGCCCAGTTTGAGCTGGGTAATGTGGTGTGTGCTGGCGGTGACGTGGTCATCCAGTTCGATGGCGCCATTTTCGATATGGATATTTGCTAGGGAGAATGGTAGCTGTTCATTGTCTGGCGACTCCGCGCTAAGTAGCGTGAGTACGTCAGACCAGTTGTAGCGGTCTTCGGCGAGCCTCACCAGATGAAGCCGTGGGTTTTCCAGTGCCAGTTCCTGCACGATGGGGCCGCCGTGCCAGAGCGAAGCAATCCCCAAATTAGCCGTGAGCCGGCCAAACTCAAAAGCGGGCAGGGCAGGGGAGGCGTTATGGGAGGCTTCCATCACTTTTAGCCCCTGTAATTCAGCAACTAAGAGAAAGGGGTTAAAAGATGCCGATTCAACCGACACCGTGCGCCCGGTTAGGCTGCCAAGCGCCTGCGGCACATAGTGTTTCATCAGAAGCGGAACGGCAATAAATCCCGCGACGGCATAAAGAAGGTACACAAAAATAACCCAAACGAGTATGCGGAGAAACCGTTTGGCTTGGGCGGACAAAGCATGGGGAGGCAAAGGAGAGGGGGCGGGCGTGTTCATTGAAGGCGGGTTATTAGGTGATGTGCGGGTATATGTAAATACGACAGAATCATGAAAATGTTACGCAGGAAAGGTACGTTTTTCTATGCGTCCACATACCGAGGAAATTTTTCGCATTTTTCGTATCGGTGTTTGTCATAGAGTAACGCCGACCATGCGTGTCAGGCATGGATAGTGTGCAATGGTATACGAACGAGGATTCAAAATGAAAAACATGAAGTTGCGATCACTGCTAATGCTCGGGTTTGGGCTAGTTACGGGCTTACTCGCCGTTGTGAGCGGGATGTCCATTATTTCGGGTGTTCAACTGGAAAAGGGGGTAACTGATTTGGTGGTTCGGCGTATGCCGGCGCTTATCGAATACGGGTCGCTCGAAACGCAGGTCTACGTGCTTCGGAGTGAGGCACTTAGTGTATATCGGTTTGAGGATGCTACGCCTGAAACAAAAAGGGCTATTGACGCCATTATTGATAATCGTAAAAAGGCTTGGGGCGAGGTGAAGGATTCGATGAAGATAGTGGATGCCTTGCCCCGTAATTCGGCAGAAACTAAAAAATCTTATGACGATATTGTTTCCGCGATGTCTGCGTATGAGAAAGCGAATGTTGTTTTGGATGCAGATTTGCAGAAACTGGCCGCAGCAGCAGAATCTAGGGACAGTCGGCAGTTTTCTGATTTGAAAAGTGACTACGATAAGGCGTTTCTAGAACAGTTCACCAGTTCAGTGGCTTTGCGACAAATGCTGGCGGATACGATTAGGCAACAAGAAAACCGTTCCAAAGCCGATGGTGAAAGGGAGATTGCGCAATCTGACATGTTCAGTTGGCTCATTATCTTGTTTGGCGGAGCGGGTATCTTGTCTAGTATCTCGATTGGCTACGTGATTATGCGCATGGTATTTAACCGGATTGGCGGTGACCCGGGCTATATCCAAGAGGTGATGCAGCGTCTTAGCGAGGCTGACCTGTCAGTGCAGGTCAAACTGCGGCCCAAAGACACGTCGAGTACGCTCCACGCCATTTCCATCACGATTTCCAAACTGCGGGACATCATCGGGCTGGTGACTCACAGCGCCGACGAAATCGCGACGGCGTGCGAGGAACTGAAAGTGACCAGCGAGAGGATTGCCGCTGCCAGCGAAACCCAGTCCCAGGCGGCTACGTCGATGGCCGCCTCGGTCGAAGAGATGACCGTCTCCATCAACCATGTTTCCGACTCGGCCAGCGACGCCGACAAAATGGCGCAAAAATCCGGCGAGTCGGCCCGCGAAGGTTCAGAGACCATCCGCTCCGTGGTGTCGGATATCAACCGCGTGGCCACTGACATTGGCGGAGCCGCGAAAAGCGTGGAGGACTTGGGCGAGCAGTCGCGTGAAATTGCCTCGGTGGTCAACATCATCAAAGAAGTGGCTGACCAGACCAACCTGCTGGCCCTCAATGCCGCGATTGAGGCCGCCCGGGCAGGTGAACAGGGGCGCGGCTTCGCCGTTGTGGCTGACGAAGTCCGCAAGCTCGCCGAGCGCACATCCGCCTCAACCGAGGACATTGCCCGCATCGTGAGCCTCATTAGTGCCGGGACCGAAAACGCCGTCAGAACCATGCGCCAGCAAAGCGAGGGCGTGAAATCAACGGTAGAACTTTCTGAACGCGCAGGCGTCACCATCGGGCAGATTAACGAAGCCTCTGGGGCGGTGGTCAATGCTATTTCCGAAATTTCGCTGGCGCTCTCCGAGCAATCGACGGCCAGCACCGAGATTGCCAAGAACGTGGAGCGCATCGCCAACATGAGCGAGGACAACACCGTCGCCGTGCGGCAGGTGGCGTCTTCCGCGCAGATTCTGGCGGAGCGTGCCGACAAGCTAAAAGTCACTGTCGACAACTTTAAGCTCTAAGTTTTTGTTTTATAAAAGCCATCCGGCCAGAGGGGTAAAACGCTCTGGCCGGATTTGGATTGTAGATACCGCCTCCCCGGTTAAGCCATCACAGAACGTCCGTCATGGCGAGCGTAGCGAAGCAATCCATGCTGCCGTTATTCCGGCCATCCTGGATGGCTTCGTCGCAACGCTTCTCGCAATAACGGGAATTTGCGTAGGGGCGCTTGACAAGCGCCCGAAACTCCAGAAAGAGGGATAAATTACCATGTTGCTGTCATTCTTGCGAAAGCGGGAATCCAGAAAGGAGTGCCCTGGCGCGTAGCGTCACATGTTTTGTCTTGTTCAATAAACCGCAAACTCTTACCCCACCGGCAACGCCGTTTTATCGACTACGCGCCGTAGCACGAAGCTGGTGTGGACGCCCGACACCCCGGCGATACGGGTGATGCGTTGCAGAAGCAGTTCGTGGTAGGCGTCCATATCTGCGACAACCACTTTGAGTTGGTAATCGGCAGACTGGCCGGTAATCAATAAGCATTCCAATACTTCACCGATTTTGCTGACTTCGGACTCGAAATGGGTGAAACGTTCCGGCGTGTGGCGGTCCATTGAGATATGCACCAGCGCGGTGAGCGATAGGCCCAGACGGCGGGCATCTAGCAGGGCGCGGTAGCCGGTAATGAGGCCAGATTCTTCCAGCGCACGGACGCGGCGCAGGCAGGCTGAAGGCGAAAGGCTGACCTTGTCCGCAAGGTCTTGGTTGCTGATTCTGCCTTCCTGTTGGAGCAGGTTAAGTATCTGGTAATCGTAGCGGTCGAGTTGCATGGGATTGGCGCTTACGGGGATGATTTGGAAGATTATTTCATAAACGCTAAATAAATCAAAATAATCTGCTAAAAAATGGCAGTTTTAATCAAATATTGCAATCGCTTGCCGTGCCTAAGCGCGTAATATGGCTTGTCATTTTTCGGTTCAAGGAACCTTTGCCATGATGCTCTCCCAGCCCGCTACAAAGTACCGCCCCTTTCCGCCTATCAAACTTGAGAACCGCCAATGGCCGGACCGGGCTTTAACACGCCCCCCCGTCTGGATGACCACGGATTTGCGCGACGGCAACCAAGCCCTGTTTGAACCGATGGACGTAGAACGCAAAATGCGTTTGTTCCGTGTTCTGTGTGAAGTAGGTTTTAAGGAAATTGAAGTGGGTTTTCCGGCGGCTTCGCAGACTGAATTTGATTTTGTCCGCTATCTCATTGAAGGCGGGCATATCCCGCCTGATGTCACCATCGAGGTACTCACCCAGGCGCGTGATGATGTCATTGTCCGCACAATGGAGGCAATTAAAGGCGCGCGGCGGGCGATTGTCCATGTTTATAACGCCACCTCGCCAACTTTCCGTGAAGTTGTTTTTGGCATGAAACCGGCGGAAATTATCCAGCTGGCGACCAAAGCCGTTGGCCGTATCCGCCAGCTTGGCGAGGCGCTGGCGGGCACGGAAATTATGCTCGAATACAGCCCGGAGACGTTTTCTGCGACGGAACTGGAATTTGCCCGTGAAGTGTGCGATGCGGTCACGCAAACATGGGGCGCGACGCCGGATAACAAAGTCATCATCAATTTGCCCGCAACCGTTGAGATGGCCTATCCCAACTACTATGCCGACCAAATTGAATGGATGCACCGTCACCTTGCCCGCCGGGACAGCATCGTGCTATCGCTCCATCCGCATAACGACCGGGGCACGGGCATTGCCGCCACGGAATTGGGACTCATGGCCGGGGCGGACCGGGTTGAGGGATGTTTGTTTGGCAACGGCGAGCGCACGGGCAACGTTGATCTTGTTACGTTGGCGCTCAACCTTTACACGCAGGGCGTTTCCCCCGGCTTGGATTTTTCGGACATCAGCGGCGTAGCGAGAACGTTTGAGCAATGTACGGGCATGCCCATCCATCCCCGTCACCCCTATGCGGGCGACTTAGTATTCACCGCGTTTTCCGGCTCGCACCAAGATGCCATCAAAAAAGGGTTTGCGGTACAGCGTACCGACGCGCCTTGGACTCTGCCTTATCTCACCATCGACCCCGCCGACATTGGCCGCAATTACGATTCCGTTATCCGCGTTAACAGCCAGTCTGGCAAAGGCGGCATTGCTTGGGTCATGCAGACTAGATATGGCATTGCCCTGCCAAGGCGGTTACAAGTTGAGTTTTCGCGCGAGGTGCAGAAAGAAACCGAATCCGGCGGAGAAATGAGCGCCGAGGCCATTTGGCAGCTTTTCTCACGCAGTTATCTTGAGGCAGGCGCGCCTGTGCGTTTCGTTGAATATCATCTGCGCGATGCTGCGGCCCGCGACGCAAAAAATGCGCAAGGCATTAAATTGACCCTTGAGGTTAACGGCGTCCGCCAAGTGCTTGAGGGGCAGGGCAATGGCCCCATCGATGCGGCAGTGCATGCCTTGCGCGTTGCGGGAATTGATGTGCGTGTGCGCAGTTTTGAGGAACAGTCTGTGTCTGCAAGCCGTGAAGGCGGCGACGCCCGCGCCTGCGCGTTTATTGAACTCGC
>JAIRPB010000010.1 GCA_031257305.1 Azoarcus sp. | reverse complement strand
CGGGTCAATGCGTTGGATGCGGTCTTGCGTTTCCGCCAGGTCATCCTTCCAGCTTGAGGCGTCGCGGATAATCGTCGGCTTAATCAGAATCACCAGTTCGCTCTTTTGCATGTGCGCTTTTTTGTTGCCGAATAGCCAGCCGATGCCGGGAACCGACGAGGAACCCGGCAAGCCGGCATCATTTCGGCTTTGTTCCTGCTTCATCAGGCCACCGATAGCGACGATGTTCCCGTCTTGCACACGCACGATGCTGTCCGTCTCGTTGACCGTACTGGAAGCCAGCGGCAGCGTGTATTTGCCGAGTTCGCCCAGATCGATAACCTTCTGGTTTTCCGTGACGTTGCTCACCGAGGGATGCACGTGCAGGACGATGCCGTTTTCGTCATCAATCTGCGGGGTCACGTCCAGCGCGATGCCGGAGAAGAAAGGTTGCAACGTGATGGTGGGCGTGGTGACGTTGGAGGTGCCCGTCGAGGTGACGGTAGAACTTACGTTGGTAACGAAAAAATCATCCGTCCCCACTTTAAGCACGGCTTTCTGGTTATTGAGCGTGGCAATGCGCGGGCTGGATAGCACATGGACGTTGCCTTGCGTTTCGAGAAAATTGAGCAGCGAGGCGAAATTTTTAGTCTGGAAAGCCAGCCCAAAGAAGCCTTGCCCGAGTTCCGATGCCACCATTTCACCGATGTTCCGTCCCGGCGTAATGGTGGCGCTGCTGGAAGTCAGCGGATCCGTTAGGGTTAGACTGGTGCCTGGGGTCGCTACGCCTACCCCGTAGCGGCGGCTTTTTCCGCCGAACACCGCCCAGTTGATGCCTGTCTCGAACCCTTCAAACAGCGAGACTTCAAGAATTTTTGCTTCGAGCATCACTTGGCGCTCAACGATAACCTGCGTCAAACGCAGGTAGTTTTCCACAGCGCGGATGTCCGCCGGGAAAGCCTTGACCACAATCACGCCAGAGCCGGCGTTGACAATCACGCCCCGACCGCCTTCCGTGCCCACGATGCTGTGGAGCGCGGCGGAAAGGTCGCGCCAGAAATCGTGGTCTAGCGAGGTCATAATCTGGCTGCTGGGTACGGTGGTAAACGAAGTGCCCGACGTGCTGGTGGAGGTTTGGCCCGTGGTGGTGCCGCCGGTTTGGGAGGTGGTAATAGAGCCTGATGTCACGCGCACATCCGTTTGCCCTTGGCGCTTGCCGGCCAGATAGTTAATCTGGAATATCCGTGTTTGCAGGGTATTGGGCTGAATGTAGATGCGCGTCCCTTGCACCTTGAATTCGTAGCCGTAAATTTCGCGCAGGGTTTCGAGCGCCTCACGCAAGGTGACGTTTTTCAGGTTGACCGTGACGTTGCCCGATACTTCCGGCGACACCATCATGCTAAAGCGCGTGTCGCTGGCCAATGCCATAAAAACTTGCGCGGCCGGCGCGTTGCTCACGGCGAGGTCAAATCGCCGCTCTTCAGCCTTCTTTTGTCCTGGCGCCACGGGCGTATCCAGTTGCAACGGCGGCATCATGGCTTGCTGGACCGCTTTGTCGACGTTTTTAGGCGAGGAATTCATCGCCTTCTGCATCTCTTGGTTAACCTGGTCAAAAGTTGCCCCCGGCGGATTTACACAGCCGGGCAAAGTCAGGGCCAGCGGCAAAACCGCCAGTAATAATATTCTTCTGAACATCATGGTTTGCTCCCGCTAGGCACCGCTTTGGATGCCTTAGTTTCATGTTTCGTCGGCTCAATACCAATCTTTTCGATTCCTGGCGTTAAAAGAAGGCGTTCGATACCCGCCGGTCCCTCCAGCACCGCTTCGCGCTCTGTCACCCGGATTAAACGGTTCTCGCCGTAGGACTCGCCTACACGCACCGTTTTCCCGCTGATGATTGCAAGCGGAGCGCCATTTTTAGGCACTAGGACGGAATCCAGCGCAGGCCCTACGGTAACGGTGGGCACGTCGTTGTCACTTGCAACGTACCCGCCCGGCGGCTGCGTGGGGTCGGCCAGCGTCTGCGATGAAACTGACGCGGCAAAAAGCATAAAAATCGCAAACAAACACACTGATTGGTTCACGACAGAAATGGCGGAGAAAACCCCATCTCGCGATAGGTTTTGTTTCCCGTGAAGTCCGCTGTTGGGGGCGATGTCTTTTTTCAAGATTCTCTCCGGGGTTGGGGTTATAAGCGTTTGTTGTTGTCCTCGCTGGTTAAACAATTAGCCAGGTCCGGTCCATGCTCAACGAATACACGGTGAGAGCCAGAACGAGTTTTGGGTGGCGTTCGCTAGACAGCGTGGCGCTTCCCCACAAAATCTTAAGAGGCGATTTTTCCAAGCGTTCAAGGTAAGCCACCAAATCGTGATAACTGCCTTCCAGGCGCACTTCTACGCCGTGTCTGTATAGGCCAGTTGCTTTTCCTTCATCTGTGGCTGTGGAATTCATTGCCTTCTCTCCCGTTTCTTTTATTGATAACGGCACGGGCGGCAATGTCTTTAGGCTAATTAGGCGCAAACCGCTTTTTGTTCCAATCATTTCTTCTAACAACGCGGGCATTTTTGACGGAGGTACTAGCGCGCGCTCTAACACCCGCAGGCGTCCGGTAAGTTCTTCAATCTGCCTTTGCAATGAGTCGAGTTCAGATTGCGCGGCAATATCGGGATGCCGGCCCGGTGAATTAAGGGCGGTTATTTGGTCCCGGATTTCCGCTAATTGCGTGCGGGTGGACAACATATTGCGTTCAGCGGCCAAACCCCGGCGTAAAGCGGGGTCAATGAAAAGGACAAAGCCGATAAATACAATGACGGCCAGCAGCGTCCCGGCCACCATCCATCGCTCACGCTGCTTCATGGCGCTATAGCGCCCTGTTACTTTTAGCCACAGGGATTTCATTGTGTGCGACCTCCCGGAACAACCTCATCTTTTGACGCATCAAGCGGCACTTCTGAACGCATCACGAATTCCACAAAACGCTGCATCGCGGCGTTCTCTTTAGCGGGTTCGGCGGGCATCGCGCCCTGCTGCGCGGCAACGGCTTCTGGCTTGATTTCCTTGTAATCCATCTCTAATGCGGAAAACCGGCGTCCTTTGAACGCAGGTTCGTTGCCAAGGCGCTGCACATAGCTGGGCAACACCGAGGCATCAAGTGTGCGGCCGCGGATTTCGATGGCCGTACCGCCGCGCGCTACGGCAAAACCAGTGAGCCAAAGTTTCGGGTTCGCTTGGGCTTCGTGCGCGAATCCCGTAAAAATCTCTGAAAAACCGTTGGCACTGCCAAAACGCCCGGATTCAAGCTGTTCTATGGCAAATCGCCGCTCGCTGAGCCTCTCCCGTATCTGCTTCAGTTTTGCGGCAAGCTCCGGCGAGACATGCCACGCTTCAACGGCTTTAGAAAGCGCCGTCAACTGCGCCTGCTGTTCCTCGAGTTCAGCCTGCAATACCACCGCTTCTTGTTCTGCCTGCTGTGTGTGCCAGCCAAACCAAGCGCCTACGGCTCCCGTGACCAGCAAAACAACCAAAGCCGCTATGCCCACATTACGGAGAGTGTCCCAATCTTGGCTCGGGCGTAGGCGTTCTTCGTAAAGATTGATTTCTTGGCTCATTTTCTACGCCCCTTTAGTGCGTAAAGCCGCACCAATTGCCAGCAGGTTTTTAGCTTGGAAAACCGGGTCACGCAATTTCGGCACATCTGGAAAATCAATCACGGATGACAAATCCATCTCCCGGACCGGCACATAGATGTTTTCCGCCAATTCGGTCGCCAGCCCATCAATACGCGGATAGCTGGCCATCACTACTTTGGAGACTGGGATGCCGTGATACCGGCGGTCAAAGTTATCCAAGGTGCGCTGTATTTCCACAACGAGCCGCTCGCGGTTGCGCGCCCTGTGTTCGGGATTATCAGACGACATATGCCGGGACGAAATTTCACCCCGGCGCACGGCCACCAGTTCGCCGCGCCACGTGAGCGTAAGCTGGCTGCCGTTTTCGTTGAGGTGCATAAATACCAAGGCGCGGTTTTCATCTTCCAGCAAAGCCGCCACGTTACGTTGCGCGAGTTCCGGCACGTCAATGGCATCCAGCACGATACCGGCCGTCTCAAACGGCGACGCCTTTTCGCGGACGACACGCTCTGCGGCAGAAATAAGCAAAACGTTAGCAACATGGTCCGTTTGGCTCGCGGGAATTTCCAGCACGCCGAGGCAAGCCGTCTCAATGGGGTAATCCACAACGCCGCGCAGAGACCAGCGTAATGCCTCGCGCCGTTCTTCTTTGGGGACCCGCGGCGCGTCAAGCGGCGTAATCTGGAAATCGTTCTTGTCCAACAGCGTGACGCAACGATAGGACTTGAGGGAACGTGCCGCTTTCAGGCGGGTCAGCAACGCGGGGAGGTCGTCCGAATCAACGGTAAACGACTCAAGCCCCCTGACCTCGGGGTGGTAGCCAGCCCGGCACACCACATAGGCCAGCGTTATCCGCCCCTCTTGGGGCAAAATCGCCATCCAGCCCGGCTTATTCGATGAAGGAAAAGAAAACATTTGGATCCTTTATTCGCAAACCCTTTTCTGGGACATAGCTAAAGTTACCCAAAAAAATAAAAGAAAATAGCAACAAATACTCTTTTTGCATCGCATCTTCAAAAA
>JAIRPB010000223.1 GCA_031257305.1 Azoarcus sp. | reverse complement strand
CTGGTTGAAGCCAAACTGGATGCAGAACGTGCCAATCGCTCAAAAAGTATGTTCTTAGCGAGGATGTCGCATGACATACGTACTCCGATGAATGCCATCATTGGTATGAGCGAGTTGATTCTGCGGCAGGAAAACGCATCGACTATCATCCATTCTTATGCTGCGGATGTTAAACAGGCGGGAATGAACTTGCTTATTTTGATTAACGATATTTTAGACCATTCAAAAATTGAGTCAGGTAAGCTAGAGCTTGTGAATACGGAGTATGATTTAGGCTCATTGCTCAATGATATTACTACAATCATTAAAATGCGCCTGATTGAAAAGCCAATTCGATTTTTTGTCCAAGCAGATAGTCTTTTACCAAGAATAATGATTGGTGATGAAATAAGAATTCGTCAAATTCTTATTAACTTATTAAGTAATGCTGTAAAATATACTCGGAAAGGGCATATTTTTCTGTGTATTGATTTCAAAGAATTGGAAGATAAATACTATGAAATTCGTTGTGTTATTGAAGACACGGGGATTGGGATAAAGGACGAGGACCTTCCGCGGCTTTTTGGTGATTTTGTCCAAGTTAATAATGTTTCAAATAGAGGGATAGAGGGTAGTGGCCTAGGGCTTTCTATTGCGCGTAGCCTTGCGAGGTTAATGGACGGTGATATTTCTGTTAAAAGCACTTATGAACAGGGTAGCACTTTTACAGTGACATTTAAGCAGAAAGTAGAGGAATATCAGCACTTGGCAAACGTTGAAAATGCGAGCCAGAAGAGCGTCTTAATTTATGAGCCAAATCGTAAATATGCAGATTGTGTTGCTACTACAATTAAGAACTTTGGTGTTTTTTGCAAACTTGTCCGTACTTCTGATGAATTCATCAAAGAACTGGAAGCGCGAAAATATACCTTTATCTTTACACCGCGCCATTTAATGACTGAAGCTATTACCGAAGCAGAACGGCTTTCGCCAGAGGCCGTATTTGTTCTTTTCGACGCGGAACCAGGCGAGCGTTTGCCCATGCCTAATATGCGTACTCTGCTCATGCCCACTTACGCGCCGGCAGTTGCTAATGTTCTGAATGGTTTGGCGGATTCGAGGCATTTTATCCGCACGGCAGAGGATAATTCCCGTTATATTCTTCCTGATGCCCGGATTTTAATTGTTGATGATTTAGCGGCCAATTTGCGGGTTGCGCAGGGTTTGCTGGCTATCTACGAAGTGCAGATTGACTGTGCCGAAAGCGGCCTTGTAGCTATTGAAAAATCAAAGAGACAGTGTTACGACATTATTTTTATGGACCATATGATGCCGGATATGGACGGCATAGAAGCGACCAACGCGATTCGTGCTTTAGAAGGCGAATATTTTCAAAATGTGCCCATTATTGCGCTAACAGCCAACGCAGTGTCGGGGATGCGCGAAATGTTTATTAGTAAAGGTTTTAATGATTTTATTTCTAAACCGATTGAAATTTCTAAATTGAATGCCATTATGGATAAATGGATTTCTAAAGATAAACGCCGTATTGTCCCCGGAAGCCTACATGATTTAATGAATACGAATCAGCCAGCCATTGAAAGTTTGCCTGATATTGAGGGGGTCGATGTGGCGGTAGGGGTATCGCGTATTGGCGGCTCTATTGAACGGTATTTGAATCTCCTAGAAGTATTTGTGCGCGATGTGGAACAACGTCTTGGCTTAATTGATAAAATCAAGGCGGATATATGGAAACCAGATGATTTGAAAACCTTTACCACGCACGTTCATGCGTTAAAGAGTGCTTTAGCGAATATTGGCGCCAAATCGTTATCAGAATCCTCGGCTCTGCTAGAAGATGCGGGGCATCGCGGCGATACCTCGTTTATTCGTGAGCATCTGGATAATTTCCGTGCGGGTTTAACTTCAATGACTATAAGAATTAGCAAAGCCATTGAGGAGAGAATCGCACATAACGCTCCCTTAGCTAAAGCGGATGAATCGGCCAATTCTGCGTGGGGGCAAGAAATTTGCCGCTTGAAAACGGCGCTAGAAACAGAAAATTTTGATGAGATGGACTCTATTCTGGCTACGTTGCGGACGTTATCCCTTACATCGGAACAACGTATGCTGGTAACGAAGGTCACTGAACTGGTGCTGGTTTCGGAATTTGCCGAAGCCTTGAAAGTGGTTGAGGCGGACTAAGGTTTGGGTTTGCGGCAGTCCGCTATGGGACGACGCGGCCCAGCAGGGCGGCGAATTCTGCGGGCGGCATGAACCCCACTACGCGAAGCCCCTCGATAGGCTTGCCGTCCGCGCTAAAAAACACGATACCCGGCGGGCCAATCAGGCCAAAACGGGCCAGCAGGGTTTTGTGCGCTTCGTTGTAATGGGTGACATCCGCCCGGAGCAGCCGGAGTTGCGCCATCTTTGCGGCCACGGCCGGGTCGCTAAAGGTTTCGCGCTCCATCTGCTTGCAGGTGGTGCACCAGTCGGCATAAAAATCGAGCATCACCGGGCGGTTGGCGGTGCGTAGTATTTCGTCAAGTTCTGCTTCTGAAGCAATATCTTCAAAGCCGTGGGAAGAAGAAGAGGGCAGCAGCGGCGCGGCCATCCACGCGGCCACGCCCAACAACAGGATGGCGATAACTTTTTTGATTCTCTCCATCCATGCGCCGGCTTTGGGCAGCAGGGAATGGGCGGCCACCGCCATGATAATGAGCGGCGTCCCCATGCCCAACGCAAGCGCATAGAGTGCCGCGCCGCCTAATACTGCGTCACCGGTTTGGGCGATATAGAGAAATCCGCCAGCCAGAGGCGCGGTGACGCAGGGACTCACGATGAGCGCCGAGAGCGCCCCCATGATTGCCACGCCGCCGAGATGCCCGCCTTTTTGGCGGTTGGCGGCGCGGGTGAGACGCTCTTGCAGTGCTGCGGGGAGGCGCAGTTCAAACAAGCCCAACATAGACAGCGCCAGCAGCACAAATAGCAGGGCGAAAACAGCGGGAACCCACGTGCTTTGTACCTTGGCAATGAGCAGCGAACCGCTCACCCCGGCCACGACGCCCACCACGGCATAGACCAGCGCCATGCCTTGCACGTAAGCAAACGAGAGCGCCAGTGCCCGCGCGCGGGAAATGGGCAAAGCGGCATCGCCAGCCTTCACGATGATGCTGGATAAAATCGGAATCATCGGGAATACGCAGGGCGTAAAAGCCAATAACAGGCCGAGTCCAAAAAAAATAGCGAGCGCCAGTAGCGCGTTGGCCGAAGAAAGCAGTTCGGCAAGGCGTCCGCTTTCGTCGCCACTGCCGCTGCCGCTGGCGGGAGGGTTGCCGCCGTCTGGCGCGCTGTTTGTGTCTAATGAAGGGAGGTCAATTTCAGCGCGCTGCGGCGTGGGCGGGTAGCAGATGCCGCCGTCCCAACAGCCTTGGCTGGTGACGGTGAGGGTGAAACGGCGGGTTTCGGGCGGCGCGCTGATGGGCAACTGGATGCGCAGCATGCCGCGATAAGTTTCCACTTCTCCCAGAAAGGGGTCGTTTTTACGTACGCCGGGCGGGATGGCGGCGTTGCCGAGGGTGACGCCGTCCGTGGCTTCAAACTTAAAGCGTTCGCCGTAAAGGTAGTAGTCAGGCGCAATCTCAAAAACAATTTCCACCCTATCGGCGCTTACGGCGATGGCCCGCAGGGCGAAGGCTTTTTCTGCGTCAAGCGGTTCAGCGGCGCGGGCGTGCGGCGCAAGCAATGTGAGCAGGCATGCAAAAAGAATAACGAGAACGGCAGGGAAAGAAGCGTTATGCCCCTCGCCCCTTGTGGGAGAGGGGCGAGGGGAGAGGGGCGGGGTTAAAAAGATTTCAGAGAGCGGACGGCGGAAAGTGGGCATGGGGCAGGGCGGAAGTCAGTCTGGGGCGGCGGGGGAGGCTTGAATCGTAACCGAAGCCGCTATCCAGTCAAGGTAAGCGGCCAGCCCGTGCGAGACGGGCAACGCAATGAGTTCCGGGACTTCATACGGATGCAGGGCGCGGACAGTGGCTTCAAGCGCCGGGTAGTGGGCGCGGGTGGTTTTGATGAATACGGGGATTTCAGAGGCCGTCTCAACCTTGCCTTGCCAACGGTAGACCGACGTGCAGGGCGAAAGAATATTGACGCACGCGGCGAGGTTTTCTTCCACAAGCCGTGCGGCGAGCGCGTTTGCGCTGGCGGGGTCGGGCAGGGTAGTAAGAATGAGAAGGGCGTCTGTTTGCGCGGGCATGGTTTTTTAGCGCACGGCTGAAATGCCGATTCGCCATTGAGAACGGTGTTTTTTGTTGTAGTCGAGCAGCGTTTCGCCGTAACCGTTGAAATATTGCAGATGAATAAACGTGCCAACGCCGGAGAACATGCTCCGCTGTATGGGGTAAGAAAGGTCAAACTGTGCACTGCCCGCTCTGGAGGTGCCTTTGCGCAAGGTTGTGGTGAGCATCAGGCCGGCGTCGCTCCCGATGCGTAGGCCCAGATGGCCGTAACCACGGTAGCGGGGGATGTCGGGGTTCTCGTCTTTATTCGTGTAATACCAAAGTTTGGGTTCAATACCTAAATAAAGGCCGTTTTCGGACAAGCGGTAGCGGATGTCCGCCCGCACGAAAAGGGTATCGATACTGCGTGAGTTATCGCCGTCGCGGCCATTGGACTCATGCTCAAACCCGCCCGCCAGCGCCAGAGAATTGCCCTGCGGGGTATCCGTGATTTGCCATCGGTAAAAAAGCGACGGGCGGAAACTGGTATCGCGGAAGGGTTTGGAATCCGATTCAAGGTCCCACAGCGAGGTTTGGGTATAACCAAAATAAAGGCCGCGCACGAAGGGCAACCGTTCGGCAATCACGCCCGAATCATCAAATAGCCTGTAACGGAAACTGATTTGGTAGCGTGCCGACTTAGGTTTTTGCCCGCCAAACAAGAAATAAATAGGTTCTTGGAAGCCCAATGCGGTGGGGGTGATTTTGTCGTTCGCTTTAGGAGAAGGCTCATCGGGCAGGGCGGTTGCCAGCGGTTTTTCTGGCGCGGCATTGGGAGGCTCATCCGTTGCCAGCTTGGGCGCCGCCGCTTCAAACAACAGTTGCGCTTGGGCGGCTCCTTCCAGCGCCAGCGTGGCGAACCCGGTGATTTCCCCCGGCCACTGCCCCATGTAACGCTGCTGTGACGGGCTAGGCTGGTTGGCGGCGGCCAGTTCTACAGAAATAGGCAGCGGGCTGTTGGCGGGAGCCACCATCACCGTAAGATGCTTAGGCCAGCCCCCGGCGGGAGGGGGGCCAATCACAACCACCTCAAAAGCCTCCCCCGGCACAACATGGGGCGAAGGCGCGGCCAGTAGCCAGTCTGCGGCGCGGGCCGGTACGCAGGCAAACACTGTTATCAGAAAAAAAGCGGTTAACGCGGCACGGTTTGGGAATCGCATAACTTGTTATGAGCGGTTAGTTTCAAAGCCTTGCATTATGAAGCCATCCCGTGGCTCATAATCACAACTTTGTTTCGTCTTTGAGGGCGGCATCATGTCCACGTTATTTTCTATTTTGCGTCGTTACCTTCAGCCCAACCGTACCCTGACCCGTTTTGCGGGCTGGTTTGCGAATAAGCCGCGAGGTACGCTCACCGCCGCGGCCATAGCCGCTTTTGCGCGCCACTACCGGGTTGATATGAGCGAAGCGGAAGTGCCTGACATCCTTGCTTACGAAACCTTTAACGATTTTTTTACCCGTGCGCTGCGCCCCGGCGCGCGTCCCCTTGCCCAAGCCGATTTCATCTGCCCGGTCGATGGGGCTGTGAGCGAATGCGGGGTTATATCGGGCGACCGAATTTTTCAGGCCAAGGGACATCATTACTCTGCCCATTCCCTGTTAGGCGGCGATGCCGCTTTAGCGGAAAAGTTTGAAAACGGCGCTTTTGCCACGCTCTACCTTAGCCCGCGTGACTACCACCGGATCCACATGCCCTGCGACGGACGGCTCACCCGCATGATTCATGTGCCGGGTAGGCTTCTTTCGGTCAATCCGGTGATGGCGCGCAATGTGCCCGGGCTTTTTGCGCGTAACGAGCGGGTAGTCTGTGTTTTTGAATCCGCGCTCGGTACGTTTGCGCTAGTGCTAGTGGGCGCGGTGATTGTGGGCAGCATCGAAACCGTCTGGCACGGCGTGGTAACGCCCCCGCACGGCCGCCGCGTGAGCCTCTGGGACAAAACCGGCAGCGAGGAGGCCATCGAACTCGCGCAAGGCGCGGAAATGGGGCGTTTCAAACTCGGCTCTACCGTCATCGCCCTTTTCGCCCGCCCCGACGTGCGCTTCACGCCAGACTGGATGTCTGGCAAAGCGGTAAAAATGGGAGAAGCGATGGGAAGCGTGGGGTAGCAGTTTCCGTGCGGGCAGGGCATACCCTGCCTGTT
>JAIRPB010000100.1 GCA_031257305.1 Azoarcus sp. | reverse complement strand
CGCTGGCGGCAGCGGCGCGCGTACCACCACTGCCACTGCCCGCAATGGCGGCAACGGCGGGCGCGGGCGGGTTTGGATTTATTGGAGCGATTTTCCGACCGTCACGTCGATCAACCGCGCCGACAGTACCACGGCCTATGCCTACAACTACGTGAGGTGGACGGTTGTTTTCAGCAAGCCGGTGACGGGCGTGGATAAAACGGATTTCAGTTTGACTCCTGGCTATAGTGCCTATCACACCGGCTTTGAGATTACCGATGTGAGCAGCAGCGACGGCGGCACGACCTGGACGGTGACGGCGTATACGGGCTGGATTACCGGCTCCGTGTCATCGAGTTATCTCTCCCTGAACCTGAATGACGACGACTCAATCCGGGAAGTTGGCACGGGCATGTATTTATCGGGGAACGCCAACCGGGGCAGTTCTGGGAAAAGCAGCGCCACACAATCCTTCAGCCAGGTGGCCTACAGGTACACGGTCAACGCCGTTAAGCCCACCCTAAAGAAAACAGCGGTAACAACCTCCGTGCTGCAAGGGGAGATTGGCGTGTTCAATCTCAGCGTGACAGGCGCGGCTTCGGTTGAATTGAAGAATCTAGTCGTCACCGACACGCTGCCGAACGGCTTAGTTTATGTGTCCCATCTGCCGCCGAGCATAGGAACAATCAGCGTTTCTGGGCAAACGATTACTTGGAGAATTCCCTATCTGGCAGCGAAGGCCACCGCGAACGTGAGGATAAGCGTGCGGGTGAACGCGGCGGAAACTAATACGATGAAACTGCCGGGGGCGGCGGATTCTTCCGCATCTATCTTGATGAAGAAAGACGTCCACGCCCATTTCCGCATGGACGAAACGGCCGATTCGTGGAACGGCACGGAGAGCGAAGTGCTAGATAGCGGCGGCGAAAAATTGCACGGCAAAAGGGTAGGGGACGCTAACGCCAAAGTTCCTAGCCCGACGATTGACAGCCAGAACGCGGCCGTTATCAACAGCTTTTGCAACGCCGGGAATTTTGGCGGCAGCGGCTACGTGGTGGTTCCGCGCAATTTAGGCTCAAAACTTGACTATGGCGCCGAGATGTCGGCCACGGCTTGGATATACGTAAAAAGCCGTCCCGCCAGCGGCGGGCTGCGTTCGATTTTGTCCAACGACGAAAACTACGAACTCCACATCGATTCCAACGGCAGGCTGTACTGGTGGTGGAATCCCGGCACGGGCGCGCTCAGCCAGACTTCATCAGTGGTGATTCCAAATAACACTTGGACGCACGTGGCGATTACCTTTAGTTCAGCGGGACGCCAGCGCATCTACATTAACGGGACTCTCGACACTGGCGCGACCGGCACAAAAAATTCAACCGTGCAGCTCAACCGCAACAACGCCTGCCCCTTCTTAATTGGGAGCGATGTGAATTCAGGTACTTGCGCCATACTCCCAGAACGGAATTTCGTGGGGCTGATTGATGAAGTGAGGCTCTACGAACAGGAACTGAGCGCCGAGGAAATTGAAAGCGACATGATTTATGGCCGCCAGTGCGCGGATGTGTTTGACCACATCCGCATTGAGCACAGCGGGCAAGGAAAAACCTGCGTCCCTGAAACCGTGACGGTCAAAGCGTGTATGGACGCGGCGTGTTCCACCCTTTTTGGCGGAACAGTGACGGCCCATATGACTCCGGCGGGCTGGGTAGGGGGCAACACTTTTAGTTTTTCAAATGGCACAGCAACGCGGCAATTAAACGTCACCACGGCCGGCGACGCGACGCTAGGCGTGATTAACGTTGCGCCCGGTATGGCAAACCCCGCACGCTGCTTTACCGCGAATGGCGAAACTTGCACGATGAATTTCACATCCTGCAATAGCGCATTTGACGCCGTAGAACCCGGCGGGGCGCCAAGAACAAACCTTTTCACCAAACTGGCCGGTGTGCCGTTCACGTTTGACCTGTTGGCGATGGAGACATCAACAACGGTTAACCAGAGTTACTCGGGAACGGTCAACATCGACCTCGTCGACGCGCAAACGGTGGATTGCCAAGAAAACGGCACGGGGCTTTCAACGGTGCAAATCGTTGTGTACGACAACGAGCCGGGACGCAAAAACGTGCAGTTCTCCCATCCGAGCGCGGAACGCAAAGTGCGTGTGCGCATCCGGGAAAGCGGCGGCACACAAACGTATTGCTCAACCGATACGTTTGCTATCCGCCCACGGACCTTAGCCGTAAGTTCCTCCGCCAATGCAGATGCCTTAGGCACAAACGCAAGCGCCACGCCCACGGTCAAAGCCGGGGTGGCATTTACGCTCTTAGCGAATTCCGGCACGGTAGGCTACAACGGCTTGCCCAAAGTCAACCCGTCGCTCATTGAATGGCTAAACGCGCCAGCAGGCGGGCGCGCCGCGCCGGGAGTCGGCGAGTTTGAAGGGAGCGCGGGCAGCCTACCGCTACCGTTTACCACGGCCGCGCAACCGGGCACCGGCAACGGCGCGTCGGGTAATTTCGCCTATAACGAAGTAGGCTATTTCCGCTTCAAAGCCGACGGCGTATATGACGATACGTTTGTTGCGCCCTCGGACGACATCATCAAAGGTGACTGCATCGTAAGCAGTGCCTCCAACACGCTAGCGAGCGGCAAGTACGGATGTAACGTTGGCAGTACGGAGTCGGCTTATTTTGGGCGTTTTATCCCAAGCCATTTCGATACGTCTGTGGAACAGGGTTGCGCGGACGGCAATTTCACCTATTCCGGCCAGCCTTTCTCCGTCACGGTGACAGCAAAAAACGAGATGAACGGCACCACCCAAAACTATACGGGCGCCTTTGCCCGCAACGTCACGCTCACCGTGCGGGATGCGGCCGATACGCAAAGCAATCCCGGCCCGGGTACGCTCTTGCCTTCGGTGGTATCTAATACGGACTTTTCAGGCGGCATTGGCAGTTTTTCGCCGAAATATGATTTCTCCGTCGCCAACACGCCCCCCACCGGAATACGCCTCCGCGCCTCCGACGGCGAGATTTCCTCGCTAGTCGTGCTCCCGCTCTCCCCCGACGAGGGCCGCGCAACCATCCGTTCAGGGCGGGCCAGCCTAGCAAGCGCCTACGGCTCGGAACAACTGGATATGCCTGTTACTTTCCGTGTTGAGTATTACGACGGCAGCGGCTGGCAGAAAAACGCACAAGACACCTGCACGGGCAACACCGCGCTGCATGCCGATAACAAAGTGTCCCTCACGCTAACGCGCTCGCCAGCTTCATTAGGTAGCTGCGTGCTTGATTCAGGCAATCCCGGCAACTCCGGCCTAGGTTGCGCCGCCGTGTCCCCAACCGCCAAGCGTTTTATCAAAGGTGCCACGCCGGGGCTAGGCTTTGCGGGTGATTTCAACCTATGGCTACAAGCGCCGGGCGCCAACCAGTTTGGCACGATAAAAATCAACGCCACGATGCCGCCCTGGTTAGGCGACGTTTCCGCCACCACCGTGTTCGGGCGCTATAAATCGCCAGTGATTTATCGGCGTGAAAATTATTAAAAAAGCATACCGGATTTACGCTTTCGCGTGAACGACGACAATAACAACATATAGAGCAGCGTGGAACGCAATGCGCACCTGCCCCGCTCTCCCGCATTGAGAGGGACAACGTATTGCAGAACAACACGTGCGCGCGGGGTTTTTTCTTTTTAGCCAGATCCAAATGAGGATGGTAAGATATTTGCTGAAGATGAATTTAATAGACATTATGCTGCCAATGACCCTCGTAGATATAAGAGAGGCTCTGGTACAGAGTACAATCAAATTATAAAAAATTATGAACGAAGGAAGAGGATATTATAATGAATAATTCATTACACTATATAGAATGTTGGATATTACATGCGCACAAGTTTTTCCTGTTGTGGTGCGATGCTATTGGAGAAAAAGATTATTTTGTACATGCTAAAAATGATGCTATAAATAGGTTAATTGTAACTTGTGATATACAAAAACTAATTATCTATGCTGATGAGAATAATCTTAAATTAGCGTCCAGAAGTGAAATTGACTTAGAGCTTAATTTAGATAAATCAAATTCTATGCTTTCCAAATTGAAACATGGTAAGAAAATTTCTGAAAAAAAAGCCGCTTTGCTTTTGAATCTATGGAATACTTTTGATGATATTTCAAATACAATTGGCAGGTCTTTAATGCCAAGTAGAACCTATGAATGTTCTGGAAATGAAATTTATAGAATATCTGAAAAACTCTTGTATGGTAACAATTTGCCAGCTATAACACCAGAAGGTAAAAAATACCATCCTATTTTTTCAAAAAAAGAGATTTATTTTATTAAACATGCTTTTAGCTTCGCGCTAAAAGAAATTATTAATATGATAACGCAGCAGCTAATTGTGGAAACCACATAAAATGACCAAAGACATCAGTAGTTCAGGCAGCAGAAAACTTCTGGGATTACTTGAAAAGTGTTGATGAAAACGCCAAAAATCGCAGCGATGGGTTTTACGACCCTAGACTTCCCAAAGATGCTGAACCTTCCTGACCTCTATTCTAGGGTACAACTATGAGAGACAAATTAAAAGATAAAGCATATTTTGACCAGTGGGTTGATTATGCTAAAACTAATGATGATAGAGTTAAAGGAAAACTTGATTCATTGAATGCCGAAAGTAAAGCGAGACGAAGCTCCAATTTGGTCGGTTACGCATATTCAACTTTAACCCTACGATACGGAAGAGGTGATTTTGTTCTGGAAATGTTTTCTACTGCTCAACAAGGTTATGAGGCACTGAAACTTCGTCGTATTATTCTCTCCTCCATAAAAGATAAACTTGAACCAGCTACTTTTGATATGTGGGAGCGGCTAGACCTTGGGGCGTTATTTGAATACTCAACAATTTTGTCTTTTATGGTTGCGTTACACTTCCCAAACGAAGAAATTGCTGACGCACTGAAGCAAATCGGGCATGAAGGCGAAGATGTTTTACTTGATTTAGTTGCCTCTTATATTGGACAAGGAAAGGGAACAAAAAAATCAGCTTTCCCGAAAGTATATGGAGACTTAACAATCTTACTTCAAGCTGAAAAAGAAAAACGTCCTTTACTGTTAAAGCACTGCCTAAATAATTGGTACGAATCCATGAAGCCAATTTATTGGTATGATTCACATAACGGAGGTGAAGGGGCTTACGAAGGTTATTGGTGTTTCGATATTGCCTTAGTTGTAATGCTGCTTGATATTGATGATAGCCTTGTGCAGGATCATCCGCATTATCCGGCTGATCTTGTCAAACACTATAGGGCAACGAAGTAATTGTTTTCAAGAAACCGCCTTTTTTGAGGCGGTTTTTTATTAGCATTTTTATATAAGCATCGTCCAAAAAACACAGTAATACTTCGACAAGCAACAGGCGGTAAAAATGGCTAAAGAAAAAATGTCCACCCTTGCCGCGCTTCACAACCTGACCTCGTTGCGGGCGGGGTAGATAAGCCTGTCCCGTATTCGTTTTATTCTGGGGCAGCCCGTCCGAGTTTGGATACCATCATTGGTTGCGTCACAAAGTAAAGTCAAATAAACATATGCCCCGCTGCCCGCATTGGGGTGCGGATTAGCTGTAGAGGATTGCATTAACTGCAACTGACTAGGCTCAAAGGCTTGTGGAACGCTGCGGAATTTTTTGGGACGCCGTGGAAAGGCGGCGTGGAGCGGGAAACGAGTCTCGAACTCGCGACCTCAACCTTGGCAAGGTTGCGCTCTACCA
>JAIRPB010000098.1 GCA_031257305.1 Azoarcus sp. | reverse complement strand
CGGGGTAATAACGTTGGCGATGGCGTTTGAAGCAGAGCCTACCGTTCCTACTAGGTTGGAATCGATGATTTCCATCACTTTACTAACGGGAGCCTCTGCCCAAGTGCTCATTTTGTTGCACTCCGTTTGTGCCCCATTGCATCAAGACAGGCGTGGTTGGCGTGCGCTGTGTCGATAGGCGAGCGCCCCGTGCCGGGTAAAGGCCAACAGTCTTGCGCATAGCCCACTTCCGCCGAATTTATGGCACGGCGCGGCAAGTCTAGTTTTGCTACCAACTCTTTGGTTGGGGGGCCGTAGTCCCCGTTTTTTGCTGCTTCCATGACCTTCATTGCTGAATCAATGTCATGAAGCCAATCCCCCATTTTCCATGTGTTGAGTTTCTGCATATCCGACGATAACGCAGGGGTTTCTGGTTCCTTGTTGTCGTCAAGGCAGCCAGCTGCTATCACAGAGAAGGCAGTAATAGCTGCGATTAGAAACAAGTGTCTTGGGTGTTGAATTGTGCGCATGCCCACTCCTTTTTGGCTTCTAGTGCCGCGTGTCGAATTTCGTCTTGGCTGATCTTCTGGTAAGCCTCCATCGCCTGTATGTTGGCGGCGAGGGTGGCTTGCTCGATAGCGATCCGGTTTGCTAGGTCCTCTTTGTCTCCGGGGTCCTTGGCTTGGTTGATTTTGGCCATCAGGTTGCCGATGTTCTGGAGCCGTGCTGATGTCTGATTGTAGACGCTTTTCATGACATAAAACTTTTAACCGCTATTGCTTAAATGAAAATAGTGCTTTGGGCCGCTTTAAGTTACTTCGTCAATCCATGCTTGTTGAATGGCTTCAAGAATACGTTCGCCGCAGCGCGCAGTATCGTCGTCAAAATTAGGCAGCGCCTTGACCCAGTTCATAAGGTCGACAAAATTGGCTTGCGCGGGATTGGCTCCCGGACGGCTCTCGGCAAGCTGTTCGGCAATCTGGCGGATATCCGTCCATTTTAGTTTCATCCGTGTTTCTCCCCGCGGACTTGGTTGATGGTGTAGCGCGGTATTTCTACTGTGAGCGGCGTGGTGTTGATGAAGATTTGGCAGGCAAGCCGTGAGCGCGGGTTGAGTCCCCAGGCGCGGTCAAGCAAATCGTCCTCAATGTCGGTGGCCGGGGGAAGTGATTCGTAGCCTTCCCGGATGATGACGTGGCAGGTGGAACAGGCACAGGACTGCTCACAGGCATGGTCGATTTCAATGCCTTCGGCCAGCAGCGCGTCGCAGAGGGATTGCCCCGCTTCGGCTTCAATAACTTCGCCGTGCGGGCAGAGTTCGGCATGGGGCAGGACGGTGATTCGGGTCATGGTTGGAGGTGCTGGAGTTCGTCAATGTTGTGGCCGGCCAGTGCCGCACGGACGGAGCGGTTCATGCGGCGGGCGGCAAAGTCTTCGGTGGCGCGGGAAAGGGCGGCAATGCTATCTGCAATGGCGGAAGGGTCTTGCTGGGCGGCGGCTTGGCGTAGGCGCGTGACGAGGGCATCGATGGCGGCGCGTTCGTGGCCGTTGAGCAAGTCGCCGTCAGTGGCTAGTGCTTGGGCGTAGGCTTCAAGCAAGCGTTCGGCTTCAACTTGCTGTTCCCGCAAGGCCCGGGCGGCGAGGTCTGCGTTGGCAGATTCGATGCCGGCGCGGAGCATGTCGGCGATTTCGTTATCGGTTAGCCCATAAGACGGTTTGACATGGATGCCTGTTTCTTTGCCGGTGTTGGCTTCGCGCGCGGAGACTGAAAGCAAGCCGTCAGCATCCACTTGGAAAGTGACCCGGACACGTGCCGCGCCCGCCGCCATCGGCGGGATGCCGCGTAGCTCAAACCGGGCAAGCGAGCGGCAGTCGGAGACAAGTTCGCGTTCGCCTTGCACAACATGAAAAGACATGGCGGTTTGGCCGTCTTTGAAGGTGGTGAATTCCTGTGCCCGTGCTACGGGCAGGGTGGTGTTGCGCGGGATGATTTTTTCGGAGAGGCCGCCCATTGTTTCTAGCCCGAGGGAGAGCGGGATAACGTCCAGCAGTAGCCATTGTTCGTCCGTCTGGCGGTTGCCCGCGAGAACGTTAGCTTGTATGGCCGCACCGAGGGCAACCACTTTGTCTGGGTCAAGGTTGGTGAGCGGCTCTTGTCCAAAGAATTCTGCGACGGCCCGCTGGACGTGGGGCATGCGGCTGGCCCCGCCTACCATCACTACTCCTTTGATGTCGGCGGGAGCCAGCCCCGCGTCACGCAAAGTGCGTTTGACGGGCGCGAGGGTTTTTTGGACGAGCGGGCGCGTCATATCAAAGAAATCGGCGCGGTTGAGGGGGAGGTCAATTTCTTCCCCAGAGGCAAGCCGTAGGCGCAGCGGGGCTTCTTCGCTGAGGGTGAGCAATTCTTTGGCCGCCCGCACGGCCATTTGCAGCCGCCGGGCGTCCTCGTCAGAAGGCGGGGAGATGTGGGCGTTGTCGAGCGCCCAGCAGTAGAGGCGGTGGTCGAAATCATCCCCGCCCAAAGCCGTGTCGCCGTTGGTGGCGAGCACTTCAAAAACTCCGTGCGTGAGTTTGAGAATGGAGAGGTCAAAGGTCCCGCCGCCTAAGTCGAAAACGGCGTAGACGCCTTCTGCCGCGTTATCTAGGCCGTAAGCCACTGCGGCCGCCGTGGGTTCATTGAGCAAGCGCAGGACATTTAAGCCGGCAAGCCGTGCGGCATCGCGTGTGGCTTGCCGCTGGGCGTCATCGAAATAGGCTGGGACGGTGATGACGGCATCGGTGAGTTCGCTGCCGAAATGCGCTTCGGCACGGGTATGGAGGGCGCGGAGCAGGTCGGCGGAGATTTCCACAGGGCTTTTGCTGCCTTGGACGGTCCGCAGGCGGAGCATGCCGGGGGTTTCTTCAAACACGTAGGGCATGGCTTCGATATGGGGCACGTCTTTGGTGCCGCGCCCCATGAAGCGTTTGACGGAGACGATGGTGTTCCGGGGGTCGGTTACACGTGCGTTTTGGGCGTCGAACCCCACATCAATGCCGTTGTCGCTCCGGTAGTGGACAACCGAGGGCATCAGCGCGCGTCCTTGTTCGTCGGTCAGGCAGACCGCAATGCCGTTTTTGACGGTGGCGACGAGTGAATGCGTGGTGCCTAGGTCAATGCCGACCGCCAGCCGGTGTTTGGGCGGCGCGGCTGTTGGGGCGTCAGGTTCGGCAATCTGCAACAGAGCCATTTTTTATTCCGGGATACGGTCAGGTGTCGATAGCGGCCAGCGCATCGTCAATCTGGCGGCGGAGCTTATCAAGGAACATGAGCCGTTGCGTGGTGTCGGCGGCGGCGTTGAAATCGCGGCGTGGGCCGAGCTGTTCAGCCAGTTGCGTCAGGATGGCGTCCGTCTGTATTTGCAAGCGCAGGGCTAATTGTTCTAGCCCGTCGGCGTCGTTGGCCCTGCGTGTTTCCTCTACGGCTTCGCGCCATTCCAGTTGCTCAAACAGGTATTCGGATGCCACGGTATTGGCGTTGAGGCGCTGGGCATCTATGCCGCCGGCTAGTTCGAGGAGGTATTGGGCGCGTGCCAGTGGTTTTTTGAGCGTGGCGTAGGCTTCGTTGACCCGCGTCGCCTGTTGCATCGCGGCGCGGCGCACGTCATCAGGCTGATGGGCGTGGCGGTCTGGATGGACTTCGGCTTGCAGGGCATGCCAAGCACAGTCAAGGGCGGTTTCGTCGATGTTGAATTGGCACGGCAGGCCAAACAGGGCGAAATAGTTAAGGGAGAGGTCAACGGTCATGGGGCGTTAACCCGCGCTCACACATTAAAACTTTCGCCGCAGCCGCATTGGTTTTTGGCGTTGGGGTTGTTGAACTTGAACCCTTCGTTGAGTCCTTCGCGTGCATAGTCGAGTTCGGTCCCGTCAAGGTAGACAAGGCTTTTCTGGTCGACGACGACTTTAACGCCGTGGCTGTCGAAAACGATGTCGTCATTGAGCGTGGCATCTACAAATTCGAGTTTGTAAGCCATGCCGGAACAGCCGGATGTTTTAACGCCAAGGCGGATGCCGAAGCCTTTGCCGCGTTTGCTGATGGAGCGGGCAATGTGCTGTGCCGCACGTTCTGTGAGGGTAATAGGCATGTCATTTTTCTCCGTGTTTTTTCCGGTAGTCGTCCACCGCTGCCCGGATGGCATCTTCAGCCAGCACTGAACAGTGAATTTTGACGGGCGGCAAAGCGAGTTCTTCGGCAATTTGCGCGTTTTTGATGGTGAGCGCCTCGTCGAGCGTTTTGCCTTTGACCCATTCGGTGACAAGCGAGGATGAGGCAATGGCAGAGCCGCATCCGTAGGTTTTGAAACGGGCATCTTCAATAACGCCGTTTTTGCCGACTTTGATTTGGAGTTTCATTACGTCGCCGCAGGCGGGGGCGCCGACCATGCCGGTGGCCACGCCTTCTTCATCCTGCGAGAACGAACCGGCATTGCGGGGGTTTTCGTAATGGTCCAGCACTTTGTTGCTGTAAGTCATGTTGGGGGATTCCTTTGTTTTTTCAGTGAGCGGCCCATTGCACGGTGTTGAGGTCAATGCCGGCTTGTGCCATTTCCCAGAGCGGGGACAGGTCACGCAGTTTACCGACTCCGCGCCGGAGCACATCGACGGCATGGTTGACTTCGTCAAGGGTGGTGAAGCGCCCAAGCGTGAAACGGATGGAACTATGCGCCAGCTCATCGTCGAGTCCGAGTGCACGTAGCACATAAGACGGTTCCAAGCTCGCGGAGGTACAGGCTGAACCGGAAGAGACGGCAATATCTTTGATGGCCATCATCAGGGACTCGCCTTCGACATAAGCAAAGGACACGTTGAGGTTGTGCGGTATGCGGTGTGCCATGTCGCCGTTGACGGTGATAGCGTCAATGCTGGAGATGCCCGCTAGGAGATGGTCGCGCAGGGCGCGGATACGCGGCAGTTCGTCCGCCATTGTTTCGCGCGCGAGCCGGAAGGCTTCGCCCATACCCACAATCTGGTGCGTGGGCAGCGTTCCCGAGCGCAACCCGCGCTCATGCCCGCCGCCGTGTATCTGGGCTTCAATCCGCGCACGGGGTTTGCGCCGGACATACAGTGCGCCGATGCCCTTCGGCCCATAGGTTTTGTGGGCGGAAAAGCTCATGAGGTCGACGGGCAGTTTGGCGAGGTTGATGTCGACTTTGCCCGTGGCTTGTGCCGCGTCAACATGGAACACAATGCCTTTTTCGCGGCAGATGGCGCCGATTTCCTCAATAGGCTGGATAACCCCGATTTCGTTATTGGCCAGCATCACCGAAACAACGGTGGTATCAGGACGCAGCGCGGCGCGGAAAACGTCTAAATTGATAAGGCCGTTTTTTTGCACATCCAGATAGGTGGCTTCAAACCCTTCGCGCTCTAGTTCGCGCACGGTATCCAGCACGGCTTTGTGCTCTGTTTTAACGGTGATGAGGTGGCGGCCTTTTTCTTGGTGGAAATGCGCCGCGCCTTTGATGGCGAGGTTGTCCGACTCGGTTGCGCCCGATGTCCAGATGATTTCACGCGGGTCAGCCCCCACGAGTGCCGCGACTTGCTCCCGCGCTTTTTCAACGGCCGCTTCAGCTTCCCATCCAAAAGCATGGGAACGGCTGGCCGGGTTGCCAAAGTGCTCTGTGAGCCAAGGAATCATCGCCTGTGCTACGGCCGGGTCAACGGGGGTCGTTGCCGAGTAGTCAAGGTAGATGGGCAATTTCAGCATGTTGTGTTTTCTCTCTGTTATTAGTGCGGCAGGGGAAGGTGCGCTGGGAGGGTGTTTTATACCAAAAATCGGGATTTCACAATTTGCGGGGGTTTCATAACCTTATAACGTGTGCGGAGATTGCTTGCGCGGGATGCCGAAATTATGCCGATATGGCAGAGAGGTTCTTCAGTTTTGAAGAGATGTTGCCCACTGCCGCGAGAAACGCTTTGATGTCATCCTCCGTCGTCCTAAGCCCCATGCTAACCCTCAACGCGCCGCGTGCCCATTCAGGCGAAACGCCCATCGCCCGCAGCACATGCGAAGGGCCAGCATGGGTGCTTGAACAGGCCGAGCCGCTCCCGCATGCAAACCCGGCATAGTCAAGCTGCCCCGCGAGGGTGTCGCCGTCAATGCCGTCGAACGCAAAATAGGCGGTGTTGGGCAAGCGGCATGCGCCATAGCCAAATACCGTGGCGCCCATTGCCGTAAGGCGCGTTTCAATGGTTTCGCGCAATGCAAGCAGCCGTGCGCCTTCTTCTGCCATGCGTGCCACGGCTAGTTCAGCCGCTACGCCAAACCCAACGATAGCCGCCACGTTTTCTGTGCCAGAACGCAGTCCCCGTTCTTGCCCGCCTCCTGCGATTAAGGCGGATAGTTCCATCCGTTTGTCGAGCACCAGCGCCCCCGCGCCAAGCGGTCCGCCAATTTTGTGGGCTGAGAGCGTGAGCGCCGAGACGCCTAGCGACCGGAAATTGAGCGGGATTTTTCCAAAGGCTTGGACGGCATCGCAGTGGAACCACGCCCCCGCAGAGCGCGCGCCGGAAGCTAGGTTTGCGATGTCCTGCACCGTGCCCGTTTCGTTATTCGCGGCCATGATTGAGACGAGGGCAGGGCGCTTTTCCATCACTTCGCGCCAGTGGGAGGGATTGATAACGCCAGCCCCGTCCACGCTTATCTCAACCAATGCCCACCCTTGCCGCGCAAGCTGGCGCATCGGCTCGAGTACGCAGGGATGTTCAATGGCGCTGGCCGCAAAAATGCCGGGTTTTTGGGGAGCCGTTACGCCTTTGATGAAAAGATTATTGGCTTCTGAACCGCCGCTCGTAAAAATGACTTCAGCGGGATGCGCCCCCACGGCGGCCGCGACACGTGACCGTGCCTCTTCGATGGCTGTTTTTGCCCGCCTGCCCAAACGATGTAGGCTGGATGCGTTGCCAAAATATTCCCCAACCCACGGCAACATCGCTTCGCGCACGGCAGGATGAAGCGGCGTTGTCGCATTCCAATCGAGGTAAACAGGCTCGGCAGGCATGCTGGAAGTGTTTAGGCCGGATGAGCGTGTGACTGCGTGATAGAGGGAGTTATGGTTTGGCCGTCTGACACGCAATAGCCGCGATAAATGGGGCCGCCCACGAGCGAAGCGAGCGTGACGGAATCAAGATAACTGAACATGCGCTGATTGAGGTTGGACCATAAATCGTGCGTCATGCACTGCGCCGCGTTATTGCAATTTGCCCGCCCGCCGCAGCGGGTCGCGTCCAGCGGCTCATCTACCGCGCGCACGATGTCTGTAACGGTAATTTCGTCCATCTCGCGCGCCAGCCGGTAGCCGCCGCCCGGCCCGCGCACGCTCCGCACCAGATTACAGCGGCGCAGCCGCCCGAAGAGTTGCTCAAGATAAGAAAGAGAAATGCGCTGCCGCTCAGAAATAGCGTTTAGCGCCACGGGGCCTTCGTTTTGCCTTGATGCGAGGTCAATCATTGCTGTGACCGCAAAACGGCCTTTGGTGGTGAGTCTCATATTTGTACATCCCTCTTTTTGACGGTGGCAGTTATTTGTATCTCGGCTATTTGAATACCCGAACAGAACGCTCAACTATATCTATCTCCGTCAAAAACAGTCAACTATTATTTTAAGAGACACTTGCCAACGAGTGCCAAGTGCTATAAAGTCCGCAGTCTTCCAGCGCGGAGTGGAGCAGTCCGGTAGCTCGTCGGGCTCATAACCCGAAGGTCGTAGGTTCAAATCCTTCCTCCGCAACCAACACCCAAAAGCCAGCCGTTTCCGGCTGGCTTTTTTTATGCTGTTGTTCCTCCGGCACGGGCGGTGGGTTTGTGTCTTGGTTGATGTAACATTGCGCCCTTCATCGGAGACTCGGTTTTATGCGTATTGTCTTTGCGGCGGCTTTTTTTGTTTTGTTGCTAGGCGCCTGCGGTATTAAAGGCCCGCTTTTTATGCCCCATGTTGATTCTGTGCCGTCTGAGAGCACGGAGGATGCGGCCCCGCCACCGGAGCAGCCGGATTCTGACGGCGGCGAGGGGTAGTTCATGCAAAATGAATTTGTTTGCCCAACGCTCTGCCGGGGCGGGCGCGGGCTGATGGTGGAACAGGTGGCGCTGGAAGATGTGGCCGCGCGGTTTGGTACGCCTGTTTATGTGTATTCACGTGCGGCCTTAACGGCGGCTTTTGAAGCGTACCGGCATGCGCTTGCCGGCCATCGGGCGCTGGTGTGCTGTGCGGTGAAGGCCAATTCCAATTTGGGTGTGCTCTCGGTTTTTGCACGGCTGGGCGCGGGGTTCGATATTGTCTCGGTTGGCGAACTTGCCCGGGTGCTGGCGGCGGGCGGTCGTGCGGACCATGTGGTGTTTTCAGGCGTTGGCAAAAGCCGCGAGGAAATGCGGCAAGCGCTGAGAGCGGGGATACGTTGTTTTAACGTGGAATCGGCTTCTGAACTCGCCCGGCTTAACGAAGTTGCGGGGGAAGAGGGCAGAAAAGCGCCCGTCGCGCTGCGGGTGAATCCCAACGTGGATCCAAAAACGCATCCTTATATTTCGACGGGGCTTAAAAATAATAAGTTTGGCGTGGCATTTGGGGACGCGCCTGCGCTTTACCGGTTGGCGGCCCAACAGCCTAATTTGCGGGTATGCGGTATGGCTTGCCATATTGGTTCGCAAATGCTGGATGCTGCGCCAGTGGCGGAATCGGCCCGCATGTTGCTGGGGCTTGTGGATGTGCTCTCAAAAGAGGGTATCCGTTTGGAACATATCGACTTGGGCGGCGGGCTGGGTATCCGTTACCAAGATGAACACGTTCCCGCCGTGGTGCAATGGCTTGAGCCTTTGCTAGAAGTCTTTAAGGGACGAACAGAAGAATTGGTGTTTGAGCCGGGGCGTTCGCTGACGGGGAACGCGGGGTTGCTGCTGACCCGGGTTGAATATCTAAAATTGGGCGAAGAAAAAAATTTCGCTGTTGTGGATGCGGCAATGAACGATTTGATTCGCCCGTCACTTTACGACGGCTGGCATCAGACGGTAGAAGTGGCGGCAAGCGGTGAGCCAAGCCGGGCATATGACGTTGTGGGACCTATCTGCGAAAGCGGGGATTTTCTGGCCCGCGCCCGTAGCCTTGCCGTGAAAGAGGGCGATTTGCTGGCGGTGCTGTCAGCGGGGGCGTATGGAATGAGCATGAGTTCAAACTACAACTCCCGCCCCCGCGTTGCTGAAGTGCTTGTGGATGGAAAAACGGCTCATCTGGTGCGCGAGCGGGAAACGGTGGAATCGCTTTATGCGCTGGAGCGTGTGTTGCCGTTGTGATGCGCGGTCAGTTTTGGGTTAATGCACAGATTATGGCTTGCCAGATGCGGGAACCTTCAACTTGCGTACCGTGCCCCATACTTTGATTGAAGATGTCGACCATCAGCACCATGAGCGTAAACAGTTTGGCACGTGCCCGGGTGTGCTCGTCGGAGGCATGCAGCATTGCCAGTTGCTGTTGGGTTGTGCAGCGCAGGGCGTCATCGGCCAGCGCGCGGACTTGGGCGGCATCTGACCAGTCGATGTCGGCCAAGCGGCAGTAAAGGGAAAATTCATGTTCAAGTTCCGATACGGTTTGGCTGTAATGCCCAAGCCCCTGCATTTTTTGCTCCATCAGGTCAAAGCCGCTGTGCTGCCGCGCTATAGTGCGGCACTTCTGGCTTATACCGCGCCATTATTCACACGTATGCAAACCCTATCACGCCACTGTTGCCGCATTGCTACCGTTTTCGTTGCGGCGGCCGCGTTGTTCTTGGCTGAAAGCGCCTGTTTGCCATCGCCGGCCCTAGCAGCGCAACCGGCGGGGCGTTTGCCGTCTGTTGTGCGCGATGCGCTTGTTGCCGCCAAAATTCCGGCGGAGGCGGTTTCAGTCTGGGTACAGGATGTGGACGCCAAACAGCCTGCTTTGGCGTTCAATGCCGCGCTTCCGATGAATCCGGCGTCGGTCATGAAAATTGTCACCAGCTTTGCCGCGCTGGAATTGCTGGGGCCAGAACGTGTTTGGACAACCCGTATCGCGGCCAATGGGCCGATACGGGAAAACGGCTCGCTGGCGGGCAACCTTTATCTAGTGGGCGACGGCGACCCCGTGCTGACTTACGAACGGGCCTGGCGCCTGCTGCGCCGGTTGCGCGGGATGGGAGTCTCCGTGATTGAGGGCGACATCGTGCTTGACCATTCCGCGCTGGTCTTGCCCCCGCACGACCCCTCCGCGTTCGACGGGAAAGGGCTGCGCCCGTACAACACCACGGGGGATGGTCTGCTGATTCATTTCAATACGCAGGATTTGGCGCTTTTTCCCGGCGCACAGGAACGGGATGCTGTAAAGGTGGTTGTAGAGCCGCCCTTGGCGGGAGTTGCTATTGACAATCAAATCGTGACATCCGGCAAGCCTTGCAGCATTTGGTATCGTGACCTTGAAGCCCGTATCGGGGAAAACGGGCATCTCGTGTTGTCGGGCAGCCTGCCCGCCAGTTGCGGACCGCGCCTCTGGGCAACGGCCCCGCTTGCGCCGCCGGATTACAGCGCGGCAATGGTGCGGGCGCTGTGGCAGGAACTCGGCGGCCGTGTACGCGGGCAAGTGAAAAACGGAGCCATGTCCCCTGAAACCCCCATTCTGATTTCCGACGCCTCCCCGCCGCTGGCAGAGATTGTGCGCACCATGAATAAATGGTCGAACAACATCATTGCCCGTCAGTTATTGGCGCAAGTAGGGCGCGCCGATTTCATTGCCGCTTTTTCCGGCGGTTTTTCACCCGCCGACATGGTTGCCACGGGGATTGAAGCAACAAAGCAGAGCCTAGCTAAAGCGGGTATCGAGACATCCGGGCTGGTGATTGAAAACGGGTCGGGTTTGTCACGTCAGGCACGAGTCCGTGCGGACACGCTCGGCACTTTGCTCGTCATGGTATGGCGGCGTCCGTGGATGCCTGAATTCATCGCCTCGCTGCCCGTCGCCGGCCGTGACGGTACGGCTTACCGCCGTTTAGAAACGAGTCCGGCGCGTGGGTACGCGCACCTCAAAACCGGCACCATCAATGATGTGAGTTCCGTGGCGGGATATGTGCTGGGTCAGAATGGCCGCCGCTATGCCGTGGTGATGACGGTGAATCACCCCAACGCGGGAAGTTCCCGGAAAGCGCAGGATGCTCTGGTGGAGTGGGTTTGGGCGGGGGCGCGTTAGGGTTGGTTCTTTTCGCGGCGTCTAAAAATTTCTAGCATTTCCGGTAAAGTAGCGCCGAGTGAGGCAAGTCGTGAAGCGGCCCGGACTCTGATAAATGTCTTGATGGCTTCATTGAACAAATTATCTTTGTCCATTGACGGGCCGGCGATTTCTAGCGCCTGTTTATATAACGAGTCGTCAATTGTGATGGTTATTTGCATAAGCTGAAAAGTTAGGTTGTTATGGTGTATTAACACACCATAGAGAATCCATAAGAAGTTTGTTTTTTTGGGTTTTGAAACGAATCTCATAACCATAAACAACTTCATTAAACGCATGTGTTATTTCGATGTAACACTCTTTATTTTCTTCTCCAAAGCATTGCCCGATAACTGCGCTTTTTCCATAAACTAAACCTGCTAATGGCGAAATTAGCAAATCTTTGATGGTAAGTTGTCCCCGTTGCCCCATGTCATAATTACAAGTTCCCATTTCTGTTTTTCGTACACCGTGTGCTACTTTTTCCGGCAGTAGTTTCCAATATATAGAAGAGTCTAGGTTTTTTTTGTAGTTTAGACTTTTCTTTTTTGGGATAACTTTGTTTGAATTGGAAAGCAGCACTCTTAATGGAAACTCCGCACTGATGTCATCATAACCAGATGACTGTAAAATTTTTTCTTTTTTCGTTACAGCATCATCTGGCAGCGTATTGTCTGACGCAATGGAAATGCTTGGCAAACAAAGAAACAGCAT
>JAIRPB010000047.1 GCA_031257305.1 Azoarcus sp. | reverse complement strand
GGCAACATCGATGCCATGAATGGGTTTGATGAATCCGAGCACCGCCGCCTTGCCGCCGATTTCAAAAACCTGCCCTGCCGTGCGTTAATGGTTGTCGGCAAAACCCCGCTCACCCAATCGCTGTATGGAAAATATATTCGTGACGAATATTACAAAAATTATTCCGTTAACATCCGCAACCGTTTTAATAATGATTCAGTGCATGTGGTGGTGAGGAATTATTAGCAGCGCCACGATGCCCCGCACCGGGACGGCATGCTGTGCCCACGCCACCCCTATCCCCGCCCCTCGGCGTCGTCGGCCTGCCCGCCCCCGTCCATTCCAAATTCCTGAATTTTGCGGGTAATGGTATTGCGCCCAATGCCAAGAAGCAGAGCGGCTTCGATGCGGCGACCGCCCGTCGCGGCCAGCGCCCTTTCGATAAGGGTGCGCTCAAATTCGCGCGAAAGCCGCTCAAACACAGTGCCATGCTCGGTGGCAAGCAAACGGTCCGCTTCTAGCCCAAGCCCTTCAATCCAGCTGACCGACTCGCCGTGCGTGGGCTGTTCGCGCAATTCGGGCGGAAGGTCAGCCACTTCGATGACTTGCGCTGGAGCCATGACAGTAAGCCAATGACAGATGTTTTCGAGTTGCCGTATATTTCCGGGAAACGGTAGCGTCTGAAGGTATTTGAGGGCGGCTTCCGACACGCGCTTGCTCTCCACGCCCAGTTCTTGTGCGCTGCGCTGGAGAAAATGGCGCGTAAGCAAAGGAATATCCTGACGCCGCTCACGCAACGGCGGCAAACGCAAACGAATCACGTTAAGGCGGTGGAAAAGGTCTTCCCGGAATAGTTTCTGGGAAACTCGCTCTTCAAGGTTTTGGTGCGTGGCGGCAATGATGCGGACATTGGCACGGATAGGCTGATGCCCGCCCACACGGTAGAAATTGCCATCAGAGAGCACACGCAAGAGGCGGGTCTGCAATTCTGAAGGCATATCTCCGATTTCATCCAGAAATAAAGTCCCGCCGTCAGCTTGCTCAAAACGCCCCCGCCGTTGGGCAGACGCCCCGGTAAACGCGCCGCGCTCGTGGCCAAAAAGTTCTGACTCGAGCAAATCACGCGGGATAGCTGCCGTGTTAATGGCGATGAACGGGGCATCCCGGCGCGGGCTGTGGCGATGGAGCGCCCGGGCAACCAGTTCTTTGCCCGTACCGGATTCGCCGTTAATCATAACCGTGGCATGTGACTGCGAAAGCCGCCCGATGGCGCGGAAAACCTCCTGCATGGCCGGCGCTTGCCCTAGGATTTCGGGCGCCACAGCGGATTCTTCGCCAATGTTTTCTTTATGTGTGCTCTGTTCTAGCGCCCGACGCACCAAAGCAACCGCTTGGTCGACATCAAAGGGTTTGGGCAAATATTCAAACGCGCCGCTCTCAAAAGCGGAAACGGCGCTTTCGAGGTCTGAATACGCCGTCATGATAATCACCGGCAACTGAGGAAACCGCTCTTTGACCTGCCGCAACAGCGCCAGCCCCGAATCCCCGGGCATACGGATGTCGGAAATCATGGCGTTGGGAGGGCGCGTGGCCGACGCCATCGCGTCAATCGCCTCGGTGGCGGAAGCGAAACTGCTGAAGCCGATTCCTTCCCGCGCCATCGCTTTTTCAAGCACCCAACGGATGGAGCGGTCATCGTCGATAATCCAGACTGTGTCCATATTTGATTTTACGCACTGTTTTGGTGCAAATTATCGGCTCATGCCTCAAGTTTGCCCCGTGATGGGGAGCAGGACGGTAAAACAGGTGTAACCCGGCCTGCTGTCGACTTCAATCATGCCCTGATGGCGCTCAACAAAACTTTGCGCCAGCGATAACCCCAAGCCATTCCCGCCGTCGCGTCCCGAAACGAGGGGATAAAAAATCTTGTCGCGTAAGCCAGACGGGATACCGGGACCGTTGTCAATGACTTGCAATTCCAGTGCCATCTTGAACCGGCGCTTGGCAAGCGTGACCTGACGGGCAATGCGGCTCTTAAGCCCAATTTCGCCCTGCCCGTTGAGCGCTTGTGCGGCGTTGCGGGCGATATTGAGAAACGTCTGGATAAGCTGCCCCCGGTCAGCCGTGAGTTCTGGCAAGCTCGTGTCATAATCCCGCCGGACGGTAATATCAGGAAATTCAGCCAGAATCAGGCTACGGACACGCTCCAGCACATCGTGGATATTGAGCGGGGATAAGCATGTGGCGCTGTGAGAACCCAGTAGGCGGCTCATTAAATCTTGAAGGCGGTCCGTTTCGGCAATGATGACCTCGGTATATTCCCGCCATTGCGGGTCGGACAGTTCGCTTTGGAGCAATTGCGCGGAGCCCCGGATGCCGCCGAGGGGGTTTTTAATTTCGTGGGCAAGGTTGCGGATAAGCTCGCGGTTTGCCTGTTGCTGGTGCAAGAGTTGTTCTTCACGCGCTACCCGCAGTTGGGCATCAATCGGGCGGAATTCCAGCAAAAGCCGCACACTGTCCGCGCCCACAGGGCTGACGGGAGACACGGTGCAGTCGATGTTGATTTCCTTGCCCCCCGCGCTCCGCACTTTCAAATCCTGCCCGGTATAGCTCCAGTTGGTGCGCAGGGCGTTTTCAAGTGCGTTGCCAAGCCCGGCCGAATCACCCAACAAATAATGGAGCGGCTGCCCAACCAATTTGCGCTGGCTCACAGCAAAAAGGTTTTCCGCGCCGGGATTAAGGTAACGGATACGCAACCCCGCATCGACAAGAACAACGGCCGAAGAGAGCAAATCAAGCCCAGCAAAAGGTTCCGGCGCGGAGGTAGGTGTAGGCATAGTCATAACGGGAAGCGTGAGTCTCACGCTTTCTTACAGCAATTACCATACCTAACGATTCCGTAGGCAGTACACCGCCCTTGGTACGTTTATGAGGTGTACGCTGAAAGGGGCAAGTTAGGAATACCGCGCACAGTGCCTGTGGCCGTTTTATTGCATTTGAAATATGGCAATTTAATGCTGCCGCCTACGTTACAGCAACGTCTCTTTAGTAATGCCTCGCCGTTTGAGTATTTTTCTAAGGCGGCTAAGGGCTTCGACTTGTACCTGGCGCACACGTTCGCGGGTAATCCCAAGCTGGCTAGATAGTTCTTCAAGCGTAAGCACGGCGTAATCATCAATGCCGTAACGGTGGCGGACAACGAGCCTGTGTTTGTCGTCTAGCGTGTCAATCCATTGCCGTAGCAGGTTTTCAACTTCAACGTTTTGGATGCACGCATCAGGCTGGGCGGTTTTGTCGTCAGGCAAGGATTCGCCTACCGAAAGCGAGGGGTCGATGTCGAGCGGCGCGTCCAGCGAGACGGTCCGTTCGTCAAGGGCGAGGATAGAACGGACGTTCTCAACGGACTTGTCGAGACAGTTGGCAATCTCGGAGGGCGATGTGCTGCCTTGGACGGCCGTCTCAATCTGCCGCCGGATACGCACAATCTGGTTGAGTTCTTTGGAGATGTGAATCGGCAGGCGGACGGTGCGCGCCTGATTCATGATTGCGCGCTCTATACTCTGGCGTATCCACCATGTGGCATAGGTGGAAAACCGGAAGCCGCGCTCCGGCTCAAATTTTTCCAAGGCGTGGATAAGCCCGAGATTGCCCTCTTCAACCAAATCAAGCAGCGGGATACCTCGGTTGAGGTAACGCTTGGCAATAGCGACCACAAGCCGCAGGTTGCACTCAATCATGGTCTGGCGGGCTTCAAAATTCCCCTTGCGCATCTTGTGCGCAAGTGCTGATTCTTCCTCCGCGCTTAAAAGGGGATTGGCGCCAATCTCACTCAGATAACGATGCGTGGTGTCGCTAATAAAGTCGTCATCGGGGGAGAAGGACTCGTCATGGAACGCTTCCGCTTCGGGGGGAAGATCCAGCTCTTGACGGTCATGGTCGTCATGTTCAACTGAATCTTCCATATCCTCTCGTCACATGGCGGGTAAATATTTCAACGGGTCGACAGGATGGCCTTGCTTACGGACTTCAAAATGGAGC
>JAIRPB010000171.1 GCA_031257305.1 Azoarcus sp. | reverse complement strand
ACGACGAGGTCGTTGTCGCGGCTGTGTACGCCAATAATCATGCCTTCATAGAGCACGTCCCCTGGGCTGACGAGCATACGGCCTCGGTCTTGCAGGTTCCAGAGTGCGTAGGCAACTGCCGTGCCGTCGTTCTGTGAAATGAGTACGCCGTTTCTGCGTTCGGACATGCTGCCCGCTAAAGGCCCGTAGTCGTCGAACACATGGCTGGCGATGCCTGTGCCCCGGGTGAGGGTGAGGAATTCGCCCTGAAAGCCGATGAGTCCCCGCGCCGGTATGCGGTATTCCAGCCTTACACGGCCTTTGCCGTCGGGCTGCATGTCTTGCAACTCGCCACGGCGGCGGCCTAATTCTTCCATGACGTTGCCTTGGTGGTCTTCTTCTACGTCGACGGTGAGTAGTTCGTAAGGCTCTGATTTAACGCCGTTGATGTCTTTATAGACTACGCGGGGACGGCCCACGGCCAGTTCAAACCCTTCGCGGCGCATGTTTTCGAGCAGGATGGTTAGGTGCAGTTCGCCCCGGCCTGAAACCTCGAACACATCAGTATCTTCGGTGAAATTCACCCTAAGCGCGACGTTCTTGAGCAGTTCTTTCTCTAACCGTTCGCGGATTTGGCGGCTGGTGACATATTTGCCTTCGCGCCCTGCCAGCGGCGAGGTGTTGACCAAAAAGTTCATGGTCAATGTGGGTTCGTCGACGGCGATGGGGCGCAGACCTTCTGGCGCTTCCGGGGCGCACAGGGTGACGCCGATGTTAATTTGGTCGATGCCCGCCACCAGCACGATGTCGCCCGCTTCGGCAATTTCCGTAGGTTGCCGGTCCAGCCCATTGAAGGTGAGTATCTGGCTGACTTTGCTTTTGCCCCGGTTTTCTTCGCCATACAGCACCGTGACTTCTTGATTTTGGCGGATGCGCCCGCGCTGGATGCGGCCAATGCCAAGCTGGCCCATGTAAGAGGAATAATCGAGCGAGCAAATCTGAAGTTGCAGCGGCCCTTCGGCATCGATAGCGGGCGGCGGGACATGCTTAAGGATGGCCTCGAACAGCGGCCGCATGTCTTTTTGCTCGTCGCCGGGGCGCTCAAAAGCGTAGCCGTTCAGCGCCGAGGCGTAAATCACTGGAAAATCAAGCTGTTCTTCGGTGGCGCCAAGTTTGTCGAAAAGGTCAAACGTGTGGCTGACAACCCAATCGGGGCGAGCGCCGGGGCGGTCGATTTTGTTAATCACAACAATGGGGCGCAACCCTTGCGCAAGTGCCTTGCGGGTGACAAACCGGGTTTGCGGCATGGGGCCTTCTTGGGCATCGACGAGCAGTAGTACGCTGTCGACCATCGAAAGCACACGCTCCACTTCGCCGCCAAAATCGGCGTGTCCCGGCGTGTCGACGATGTTGATATGGGTGTCGCCATATTGGATGGCGCAGTTTTTCGACAAAATGGTGATACCGCGCTCTTTTTCGATGTCGCCCGAATCCATAACCCGTTCGGCAACTTGCTGGTTGTCCCGGAACGTGCCGGACTGGCGGAGTAGCTGGTCGACAAGTGTGGTTTTGCCGTGGTCGACGTGGGCAATGATGGCGATGTTACGGATAGGGCGGGACATGGGATGGGCCAGAAGGAACAAAACCCGCCATTCTACGATTTTTGCGCGTTGACATGCAAGCAAGTAAAGTAAGTGCGCTGACCCAGTACAACCTCTTGGCTTGTACGCCGTAACCCCGTACAATCGCCCGTTTTTACAAATTTCCGCCCGCTTATGGCAAAAAAACTGGTTGTCGGTAACTGGAAGCTCAATGGGTCGCTTGCCGCAAACGGTGCGCTGCTTGGGGCTTGCGGTGCGCTGGCCGGAGTGGATATGGCGGTCTGCGTACCGTTTCCGTATCTGGCTGATACCGCTTTGCGCCTTAACGGTATGGCGCTTGGGGCGCAGTCGGTGAGCGAGTTCCAGTCTGGCGCGTATACCGGCGAGGTGAGCGCGGAAATGCTTGCTGATTTGGGTTGCCAGTTTGTGATTGTTGGGCATTCCGAGCGGCGTGCGCTGTTTGGCGAGGATGACGCTATCGTGGGCAGCAAAGCGGCTGCGGCGCTCCGGGCGGGTTTGACGCCTATCATTTGCGTGGGCGAGTCGTTGGGCGAACGCGAAGCAGGCCAGGCGATGGAGGTGGTTGGCCGCCAGCTTGCTGCCGTGCTGAAGGCGGTTGGCGCTCAAGGATTGAAGCAGTCGGTGGTTGCGTATGAGCCTGTTTGGGCTATCGGGACCGGGCGTGCGGCGAGTACGGATGAAGCACAAGAAGTCCATGCCGGCATCCGGCGTTGGATTGCAGAACAGGGCATACCGTCTGATAAGGTGCGGCTTCTCTATGGCGGCAGCGTTAAGCCGGATAACGCGCAACCGCTGTTTGCGATGCCTGATATAGACGGCGGGCTGATTGGCGGCGCGTCGCTTTCGGCGCAGGATTTCATGGCAATCTGCCGCGCTGCGGCAGATGCGGATAAAAGCCATTAAATTGGCTTAACGGTTGGGGTAATGATGGGTACAACTTTTTTTAATTTGGTGTTGCTGGCGCATGTGTTGGCGGGGCTTGGCGTAATTGGCTTGGTACTCGTTCAGCATGGCAAAGGCGCTGATATGGGCGCGGCTTTTGGTAGCGGGGCTTCGGGTAGCCTGTTTGGGGCGTCTGGCTCGGCTAACTTTTTGAGCCGCACAACGGCGGTGCTGGCCACGCTGTTTTTTATCACAACGCTGACTTTGGCGTATCTGGGGAACCAATCTCCCAAAGCGCCTTCCAGCGTGATGGAAGGCGTTACGGCAACGCCTGCTGATGCCATTCCAGAGCCGGCCGTGCCTGTGCCGGCAGCGGCTCCAGAATCCGTCCCGAATGCGGACGGTTCTGTACCGCAGAACGATGCGACACCAAAAATTCCTGAATAATTATGGTGTTGTAATGTTTTGCGTGACATATATAAGAAAAATTTTTTTCTGTGTTTTGCACGAGAGGTGAAAAAAACATAGAATCGCGGCTCGCTGTGCCGACGTGGTGAAATTGGTAGACACGCTATCTTGAGGGGGTAGTGGCGAAAGCCGTATGAGTTCGAGTCTCATCGTCGGCACCACAGTTTTACAGGGGAGTTTGGATGCTCGTTTTGGCGGGCATCTATTCAAAAATAATAAAAATAGGATGTGGCAGGGGGAGTAACGGCTGCCGGGTTTGTAGGTGTCACGTGTGTAGAGTAGGGGAGAACACGGGTCATGTTGGGGAACTATCTACCGGTTTTGATGTTCGTTTTTGTGGGGCTTGCTTTTGGCGTCGTGCCGTTTTGTCTTGGCAAGATGTTGGGTCCCAATCGGCCTGCGCCGGAGAAAATGGCGGCTTATGAATGCGGTTTTGATGCGTTTGAGGACGCCCGCATGAAATTTGATGTCCGCTATTATCTGATTGCTATCCTCTTTATCCTGTTTGACCTCGAAATCGCGTTTCTTTTTCCGTGGGCAGTTGTGTTCAGGGATTTCATCCCGGCGGGCGTTGCCGCGTGGTTCCTGTTTGGTTCGGTCATGGTGTTCCTTGCCATTTTGGTGATTGGGTACATCGTTGAGTGGAAAAACGGCGCGCTCGACTGGGAGTGATGTATGAGCATCGAAGGCGTTTTTCGTGAGGGGTTTGTCACTACGTCGCTGGATACGGTCATTAACTGGACTCGCACGGGTTCTTTGTGGCCGGTGACATTCGGTTTGGCCTGCTGTGCGATGGAGATGATGCACGCGGGGATGGCGCGCTACGACCTCGACCGCTTTGGCATTATTTTCCGCGCCAGCCCGCGCCAGTCTGACGTGATGATTGTTGCGGGGACGCTCACTAACAAAATGGCTCCGGCGCTTCGGCGGGTGTATGAGCAGCTTGCCGAGCCGCGTTGGGTGGTGTCGATGGGTTCCTGTGCCAACGGCGGCGGCTATTACCATTATTCCTATTCGGTTGTGCGCGGTTGTGACCGGATTGTGCCCGTCGATGTCTATATTCCGGGATGCCCGCCAACGGCGGAGGCGCTGCTTTACGGTCTGCTGCAACTCCAGAACAAAATTAAGCGGACAAGCACGATTGCTCGCCGATAAAAGGGATAGCGCATAAATGAACGCCAAACTGGAGTGCTTGAGCCGGGTTTTAGGGAGTGTTTTTGGGGAAAGCCTGCGTTCGCTGTCTGAAAACCGGGATGAAATCACAGTCGAGGTGGGCGCGGAAGATTATCTGTCGGTTGTCCGTACTTTGCGTGACCACGATGAACTGCATTTTGAGCAGTTGATGGATTTGTGTGGGGTGGATTATTCAACCCACGCCCAACGCGAGAAAGTGAGCCAGTCTGGTAAGCGTTTTGCGGCGGTACTGCATTTGCTTTCTCTTAAACATAACTGGCGTCTGCGGGTACGGGTATTTGCCGAAGATGACGGTTTTCCGGTGCTTGATTCAATCTGTGAGGTGTGGCCAAGCGCCAACTGGTATGAGCGCGAAGCGTTTGACCTTCTCGGCATCATGTTTACCGGCCACACCGATTTGCGGCGCATCTTGACCGATTATGGTTTTGTGGGGCATCCCTTGCGCAAAGATTTTCCGGTTTCGGGGTATACGGAAATGCGTTATGACGCCGAGGCGGGCAGGCTGGTTTATCAGCCAGTGACGATTGAGCCACGCAGCAATGTGCCGCGCATTGTGCGCGAGGCCGGTTACGGGGATGTGGGCCATGTCTGAAATCCGCAATTACACGCTCAATTTTGGCCCGCAACACCCGGCCGCGCACGGGGTGCTTCGGCTCGTGCTGGAGTTAGATGGCGAAGTGGTTGAGCGGGCTGACCCGCATATTGGCCTACTGCACCGTGGCACGGAAAAACTGGCTGAATCCTGTACTTGGACGCAGTTTTTGCCGTATACGGACCGGCTCGACTATGTGTCGATTATGACCAACGAGCATGCTTATTGTCTGGCGGTTGAAAAGCTGCTGGGCATCGAAGTCCCTGAACGCGGCCAGTATATCCGGGTGATGTTCGATGAAATTGCCCGCATCCTAAGCCACTTGATGCTGCTGGGTACGCACGCTTTTGACATCGGCGCGATGACGATGATTCTCTACACCTTCCGCGAGCGTGAATGTATCTATGATATGTACGAAGCGGTGGCCGGGGCGCGTATGCACGTGGCGTACTACCGCCCCGGCGGCGTTTACCGGGATTTGCCGGATAGTATGCCGAAGTACAAACCCAGCCGCTTCAAGAGCGAGCGTCAGGTTGCGGAACTCAATAAATCTGAAGCGCGTGAAGGTTCCTTGCTTGATTTTATTGAGGATTTCACTAACCGCTTCCCGAAATGCTGCGATGACTATGAGACGCTGCTAACCGACAACCGTATCTGGAAACAGCGCACGGTGGGTATCGGCGTGGTTTCGCCCGAACGGGCGCTGGCGCTAGGATTTACCGGGGCAATGCTACGTGCGACGGGGATTGCGTGGGATTTGCGTAAAAAGCAGCCCTATGAGGTGTACGACAGGCTTGACTTTGATATTCCCGTCGGCAAAAACGGCGACTGTTACGACCGTTACCTGTGCCGGGTGGCGGAAATGCGCCAATCGAATGAGATTATCCGCCAATGTATTAAATGGCTTCGTGAGCACCCCGGCGGTCCGGTGATAACCGAGGATTGCAAGGTTGCGCCGCCCAAGCGTGAAAAAATGAAGAGCGGCATGGAGGAGTTGATTCACCATTTCAAGCTCTTTTCCGAAGGCATCCATGTGCCAGAGGGCGAAGTCTATGCCGCTATCGAACACCCCAAAGGCGAGTTTGGCGTGTATGCGGTTTCAGACGGGGCGAATAAACCTTACCGGATTAAGTTGCGTTCGGCGGGTTTCCCCCATCTGGCGGCAATGGATGAACTTGCGCGCGGCCACATGATTGCCGACGTGGTGGCGCTAATGGGAACGGTGGATGTGGTGTTCGGCGATGTCGACCGCTAAACGGAGAATGTTTCGCTGGAAGAACCAACTATGTTGAGCCAAGAATCGCTACAACAAATTGACCGGGAAATTGCCAAATATCCGTCCGATAGGCGGCAGTCGGCAATTATCTCGGCGTTGCGCATTGCGCAGCAGGAAAAAGGCTGGCTGTCCAAAGAACTCATCGAATTTATCGCGGGCTATATCGGCATTCCGCCGATTGCCGCTTGGGAAGTAGCCAGCTTTTACAACATGTTTGACCTCGAACCCGTTGGCCGCCACAAAATTACCGTGTGTACCAATCTGCCCTGTGCGCTATCTGGCGGGATACACGCGGCGGACTACCTAAAGCAGAAATTGGGCATTGGGTTTAACGAAACCACGCCGGACGGCATGTTCACCCTGAAAGAAGGGGAGTGCATGGGGGCTTGCGGGGATGCGCCGGTGCTGTTGCACAACAATCACCGCATGTGCGGTTTTATGACCATCGAGAAAATTGACCAGATGCTGGCCGACTTGGAGAAACAATGAGCATACGCCCACTGATTCTCGCTGGCCTTGACGGCGACCGTACTTGGCGGCTCCAAGATTACGTTGCGCGGGGCGGTTACGAGGCGTTGCGCAAAATCATTAAAGAAAAAATCTCACCAGACGCCGTGATTGCTGAACTCAAGGCGTCCGCCCTGCGTGGGCGCGGCGGGGCAGGGTTTCCTACCGGGCTGAAATGGTCGTTTGTTCCCCGTGCTTTTCCCGGCGACAAATTTGTAGTCTGCAACTCCGATGAAGGCGAACCCGGCACTTTCAAAGACAGGGACATCCTGCGCTACAACCCCCACGCAGTCATCGAAGGGATGATTATCGGGGCTTACGCGATGGGCGCAACGCGGGGCTACAACTACATCCACGGTGAGATTTTCGAGGTCTACCAACGGTTTGAAGAAGCCTTGGACGAGGCGCGGGCGGCAAAGTTGCTTGGGCAGAACATTCTCGGCGGCGATTTTTCTTTTGAGCTTTTTGCGCACCACGGTTACGGCGCTTATGTCTGCGGTGAAGAAACCGCGCTGCTTGAGTCCATTGAAGGCAAAAAGGGGCAGCCGCGCTTTAAGCCGCCGTTTCCTGCTTCCTATGGCCTCTACGGCAAACCCACCACGGTCAACAACACCGAAACTTTTGCCTCGGTGCCGTTCATCATCAAGATGGGCGGCGAGGCGTTCATGAATTTGGGCAAACCCAATAACGGCGGCACAAAAATCTTTTCAATATCGGGCCATGTGCGCAAACCGGGTAATTACGAAATCAACCTCGGTACGCCGTTTTCTGAATTGCTAGAAATGGCGGGCGGTATGCGGGCGGGGCGCAAACTTAAAGCGGTCATTCCCGGCGGCTCTTCCGCCCCGGTTGTGCCTGCCGACATCATGATGGACTGCACGATGGATTTCGATTCGATTGCAAAAGCAGGGTCGATGCTCGGTTCCGGCGCGGTTATCGTGATGGATGAAACCACCTGTATGGTGCGGGCACTGGAACGCCTTGCCCGGTTTTATCACGAAGAATCCTGCGGCCAATGTACGCCCTGCCGCGAAGGCACGGGCTGGCTATACCGCGTATTGCACCGGATAGAGCTAGGCATTGGGCGCCCTGATGACCTTGACCTGCTGCGTTCTGTGGCAGGCAACATTTCTGGCCGCACAATTTGTGCGCTCGGTGACGCGGCGGCAGGGCCAGTGCAGAGCTTCATTAAGCATTTTGCTGATGAATTTGAATATCACATCGAAAACAGGCAATGCTTGGTTCCCCTTGCGGTACAGGATGCCGGCAGCCAAATTTACGTGGGCCAGTCATGCTAGACATTGAAATTGACGGCAAGGCGGTTCAGGTGCTCGAAGGCAGCACCATCATGGATGCCGCCACCTTAGCCGGCATCTACATCCCTCATTTCTGCTATCACAAAAAGCTCTCCATTGCGGCCAGTTGCCGCATGTGCCTCGTACAGGTCGAAAAAGCCCCCAAGCCCCTGCCTGCGTGCGCCACGCCCGTGACCAACGGCATGAAAGTCTGGACGCGCTCAAAAGAGGCCATACAAGCGCAAAAAGGGGTGATGGAATTTTTGCTCATTAACCATCCGCTGGATTGCCCGGTGTGCGACCAAGGCGGCGAATGCCAGTTACAAGATTTGGCGGTGGGTTACGGCGGTATGCACGCGCGCTACCGGGAAGAGAAGCGCGTTTTTTTCAACAAAGATTACGGCCCGCTGATTTCTTCAGAGGCGTCACGCTGCATCAACTGCACACGCTGTGTACGCTTTACCGCCGAAATTGGCGGGGAAATGGAATTGGGGCAGGCATTCCGGGGCGACCATGCCGAAATCATGACTTTTCTCGGGCGCGCCATTGATTCCGAGATTTCCGGCAATATCATCGACCTTTGCCCGGTCGGGGCGCTGACTTCCAAGCCCTTCCGTTACAGTGCCAGAACTTGGGATTTATCGCGCCGCCGTTCAGTTAGCCCGCATGATTCGCTTGGGACTAATCTCATCGTCCAAACCCAGCACGGCGAAGTGAAGCGGGTATTGCCATTAGATAATGAGCGTCTCAACGAGTGCTGGCTAACGGATAAAGACCGTTTTTCCTACGAAGCACTGATGAGTCCGCAGAGGCTGACTTTGCCCGTGATGCGCGAAGGGGACGACTGGCATGCCGAGTCGTGGCAGATTGCGCTGGCGTTTGTTTCCAGCGCCCTGCGCAACGTAGTCAGCGAACAAGGCGGACAGGCGCTTGGGGCGCTGGCTTCTCCGCATTCAACTCTTGAAGAACTGTACCTGTTGCAAAAACTGGTGCGTGGCTTGGGTTCCGAAAACGTGGATTTCCGTCTGCGCCGAAGCGATTTCCGCAGTGACGACGTGCGCACAGGCGCCCCGTGGCTTGGCATGACCGTCACGGATATTCATGACCTCAACAGCATTCTGGTGATTGGTAGTTTCCTGCGCAAAGACGCGCCGTTGCTTGCGCAAAAAGTGCGCCATTCCGCGCTCCGGCATGGCCTGCGGGTGAGCACAGTGAGTTCTGCCGCCGAAGACTGGCGGATGCCGATGTCCACGCGCGTTAAAGTTCCGCCCGCCAGAATGGTGAGCATTTTGGCGGACATCGCTACTGCGCTGGCGGAGAAAACAGGTATTCCGCTCGCCAGCAATTTGATGCAGAGGGAGTCGGTTAAGGCAGATATTCCCGGAGAGGCGTATGCCATTGCGGAAGAACTCCTTAATGGCGATAAAAAAGCGGTATGGCTGGGTAATTTTGCTGAACAGCACCCGCGCGCCGCCGAACTGCACCTCTGGGCACAAGAAATTGCGCGCTTATCCGGGGCTTCCTTCGGTTTTATTGGCGAAGCGGCCAATAGCGTAGGCGGATATTTTGCGAATGCCGTGCCAAGCGCCATCGGACTCAACGCACGGGCGATGATTGAATCGCCGCGCCATGCCTACTTGCTGTGGGGAGCCGAACCTGACCTTGATTTTGCGGACGGCGCGGCAACCCTCGCGGCGATGACCCGCGCTCGGTTAGTGGTGGCGTTCAGTGCTTTTGATTCGCCCGCTTTGCGGCAGGTAGCCGATGTCATCCTGCCGTTGGCACCGTTCTCTGAAACGGCGGGTACGTTTGTAAATTGCATTGGCGACATCCAAAGTTTCGAGGCTTCAACGCTCCCGCACGGCGAAGCCCGTCCGGGCTGGAAAGTGTTGCGGGTATTGGGCAATTTGCTTGAATTGCCCGGCTTCGACCAAGACGATTGCGAGTCTGTGCGCGCTGAGGCGCTCTCTGGCGGAAACACCCGGCTCGATAACACCATTGGCGACGTACCCGCCGCAAAGGTTCCAGTGCCGAATGCGGATACCTTGCAACGGGTTGCAGACGTGCCTATCTATTTTGCTGACCCGCTGGTGCGGCGTGCGGCCTCCCTGCAAAACACGGCGGATGCCGCTTTGCCCGTGGCAAGAATGACGCAAGTTACGATGGAAACATTGGGCGTAAAGGCAGGCAAGAAGCTACGGATAAAAGGAAGTACCGGCGGCGTAGCCGAACTGGAAGCCGTGGTGGACGAGAATCTAGCTTCCGGCTGTATCCGTATTGCCGCCGCGCATGTTTCAACCGTGCCGCTAGGTCACTTGCATGGTGAATTGACCGTGGAGCGAGTCTGATGGACGCCCTATTGCAACCGTTCGAGAGTTTTTTTGGCCCGTTCTGGCCCGTGGTATGGTCGCTCGTCAAAATCATCGCCTTGCTTGTGCCGCTACTGCTATGCGTCGCTTACATGACTTACTTTGAGCGCAAAGTCATTGGCGCCATGCAGTTGCGCGTAGGCCCCAACCGGACGGGGCCGTTTGGCTTGTTACAGCCCATTGCCGACGCGCTCAAGTTGCTCTTCAAAGAAGTCATCATTCCAAGCGGCGCCAGCAAGGGGCTGTACATCCTCGGTCCGATTCTCGCCATTGCGCCTTCTCTGGCGGCTTGGGCCGTGATACCGGTAAATGCGTTAGCGTCCCCTGACGGCGGCAGGCCGATACCGATGGCCGTTTCCGACATTAACGCGGGCCTGCTTTATCTGTTGGCGATATGTTCCATCGAAGTTTATGGAATCATCATCGCCGGGTGGGCAACCAACTCCAAATACGCTTTTCTAGGCGCGATGCGGGCATCGGCGCAGATGGTGTCTTACGAGGTTTCGATAGGCTTCGCGCTGATTTGCGTGTTATTGATTTCGGGTAGTTTGAACCTAACGGATATTGTTATTAGCCAGCAACCGGGCGAACATGCCATTTTTGGGCTAAATTTCCTGTCATGGAACTGGTTGCCGCTGTTGCCGATGTTCGTGGTGTACTTTATCTCTGGCGTGGCGGAAACCAACCGTGCGCCGTTCGACGTGGTGGAAGGCGAGTCCGAAATCGTTGCGGGGCACATGGTTGAGTATTCAGGTATGGCTTTCGCGCTGTTCTTCTTGGCTGAATATGCCAACATGATTCTTATCTCCGCGATGGCCTCACTGCTGTTCCTAGGCGGCTGGTTGTCCCCGGTAAGTTTCCTGCCAGATGGTTTCTATTGGATGGCGCTGAAAACAGCGTTCTTCCTGTTCATGTACTTATGGATCCGTGCCACTTTCCCCCGGTTCCGTTATGACCAAATCATGCGCCTTGGCTGGAAAGTGTTTGTGCCCATCACAATTGCGTGGGTTATTGTGGTGGCGGTGTGGATGATGCCCCCGTTTTCGGGTTTGCTAACAGGACAAGGGGGATAAGCCGTGGGAGCCATGAATTACGTTGGGAGCCTGTTCCTCAAAGAACTCTTCAAAGGTCTGGCGCTGACCGGGCGGCATTTCTTCAAGCGCAAACTCACGCAGATGTATCCCGAAGAAAAAACGCCAATCAGTGTGCGTTTTCGTGGGCTACACGCGCTACGCCGCTATCCTGATGGCGAAGAACGCTGCATTGGCTGCAAACTGTGCGAAGCTAATTGCCCAGCGATGGCAATCACCATCGAAATCGGAAAACGTGATGACGGTTCAAGGCGCACAACCCGTTACGACATTGATTTCACCAAATGTATCTATTGCGGCTATTGCGAAGAGGCTTGCCCGGTAGACGCCATCGTGGAGACGCAGATTTTTGAATACCACGGCGAACAGCATAGCGATTTGTACTACACCAAACAGATGCTGCTGGCGATTGGCGACCGCTACCGGGAAGAAATCGACGCGGCCAAAGCAGCGGACGCGAAGTATCGGTAATAGGCTGAATTGACTATGGAATTCACATCCTTCGTGTTTTACTTTTTTGCGGCAGTCCTGATTTTTTCAGGCTTGCGCGTTGTCACGGCGCGTAACCCGGTTCATGCGGCGCTTTTTCTGGTGCTGGCGTTCTTCAGCGCGGGGGGCATTTGGCTGTTACTGTCTGCCGAATTTCTCGCCATTACGCTCGTCATGGTGTACATCGGCGCGGTGATGGTGCTTTTCCTTTTCGTGGTCATGATGCTGGACATTGATTTTGCCCGGTTGCGCGAAGGGTTTTGGCAATACTTGCCTGTCGGGGCGTTTGTGGGCGTGTTGTTGCTCATTGAAATGGGACTGGTGCTGTCAAGAGGTTTTGGCGGAAAAGAAATGCCGCCCACTACGGCGATGGTCACAGAACAGGCGGGAGCTATCCCCTGCAAAAGCAATATCTGCGAATTGGGGAGCGTGCTTTATACCGACTACGTTTATCCCTTTGAATTAGCCGCGCTGGTGCTGTTGGTGGCGATGATTGCGGCGGTGTCGCTCACCCTTCGCCGCCGTCGCACTAGCAAATACATTTCGCCGGAAGAGCAAATTGCCGCCCGGCCTGCTGACCGCATGGAACTGGTGAAAATGGCGTCTGAAAAAGAGGCGCCGGCTTCTGCCGCACAGGATGGCGCGGGGGCGGATAAAGAGGCGGGGCAATAACGATGTTGTTAATTCGGCCTGAAAATTTAAGTTACACCGTCATTGCGAGCCGCCTGATAAGGCGGCGTGGCAATCCAAAGGGCTTTACTGGATTGCTTCGCTTTGCCCGTCATGACGCCGGGTTAATGATGCGGATGGGGGACTCTTAAAGATGCTTTCGCTAACCCACTATCTCATTTTGGGCGCAATCCTGTTTTCCATCGGCGTGGCGGGGATTTTCCTTAACCGGAAAAATCTCATTGTCCTGTTGATGTCCATTGAGTTGATGCTGTTGGCGGTCAACATCAACTTCGTCGCTTTCTCGCATTACATGCACAACATCGCCGGACAGGTTTTCGTTTTCTTCATCCTCACCGTGGCGGCGGCAGAATCAGCAATCGGTCTGGCGATTCTTGTCGCCATGTTCCGCAACCTGCGCACGATTCACGTGGATGACCTAGATAACCTTAAGGGATAAGGACGCGCCGCGATGATGGATATGGACCTCAAAACGCTTTCTCTCTACGTGGTGCTTGCGCCGCTTGTTGGGGCGATAGCTGCCGGTTTTTTTGGCAAAAAAATCGGACGCGCCGGCGCGCACTGCATCGCTATTGCGGGCGTGCTGGTTTCCTTTGTGGCCTCGGTGATGATTTACCAAGACTTGGGCGAGAAAACGTTCAACGAAACGCTCTATGTCTGGATGCAGGCCGGAGGGGTGAAATTTGAAGTGGGCTTTCTCATCGATAGGCTGACAGTGCTGATGATGATGGTAGTCAGCTTCGTCTCCTTGATGGTGCATCTCTACACCATCGGCTATATGTCTGATGACCCCGGCTATCAGCGGTTTTTTAGCTATATCTCGCTCTTCACGTTTTCGATGCTGATGCTGGTGATGTCCAACAACTTCCTCCAGCTATTTTTTGGATGGGAAGCCGTGGGCTTGGTTTCTTACCTGCTGATTGGTTTTTGGTATCAGCGCCCGACGGCGATTTATGCCAACCTGAAAGCGTTTTTAGCCAACCGTGTAGGGGACTTCGGTTTCCTGCTAGGCATCGCGCTTATCGTAGCCAATACGGGCAGTCTTGATTACAAAGCTGTTTTTGGGCAAGCCGAAGCCCTTTCTTCGGCAACTATGGCGGGCACGGGCTGGCCGTTACTCACCGCTATCTGCATCTGCCTGTTTGTAGGCGCAATGGGTAAATCGGCGCAAGTGCCGCTACATGTGTGGCTGCCAGATTCAATGGAAGGCCCCACGCCCATTTCTGCCCTCATCCACGCCGCAACAATGGTGACGGCCGGCATCTTTATGGTGGCGCGGATGTCGCCGCTCTTTGAATTGTCTGAAACCGCATTGGCTTTTGTCTTGTTTATTGGAGCCACCACGGCGCTGTTTATGGGCTTTTTGGGCATCGTCCAGAACGACATCAAGCGCGTGGTGGCGTATTCCACTTTGTCGCAACTGGGTTATATGACGGTGGCGCTAGGCGTGTCGGCGTACTCGGCGGCTATTTTCCACTTGATGACCCATGCCTTCTTTAAGGCGTTGCTCTTTTTAGGCGCGGGGTCGGTCATCATGGGCCTGCACCATGACCAAGATATGCGCAACATGGGCGGTTTGTGGAAATACATGCCTATAACTTGGCTTACTTCGCTTATTGGTTCCCTAGCACTTATCGGTACGCCGTTCTTTTCCGGCTTTTATTCCAAAGATTCAATCATCGAAGCGGTTCATGCGTCGACTATTCCCGGCGCGGGATATGCGCTTTTCTGCGTACTGGTTGGGGTGTTCGTGACCGCATTTTATTCTTTCAGAATGTATTTTCTGGTTTTCCACGGCAAGGAACGCTTTGGTCAGTCGCACGAACATGGGCACGTTGGGGAGCATCATGGCCTTCCTCCGGGGCAAAAGCCGCACGAGTCGCCGTGGGTTGTCACGTTGCCGCTCATATTGCTGGCCGTACCCTCTGTGCTCATTGGCTATTTCACGATTGAGCCGCTGTTGGCGGGTGATTGGTTTGGCGGCGCGATTCATATTATGGGCGAGAGCCATGCGGCAGTTGTCCGCGAAATTGCGGAGCCTTCTCACAATGCGCTCAACATGGCACTGCACGGTTTTAAGTCCGCGCCGTTCTGGCTGGCGCTATCTGGCGTGGCGGCGGCATTTATGCTTTACCTGGGTAAGCCCGAGTGGCTTGCCGCTGTGAGGCAGAAATTCTCCAGAATTTATCCCATACTGGAAAACAAGTATTACTTCGACCGCTTTAACGAAGTTGTGCTGGCGGCTGGCGCACGGTTGATTGGCCGTAACTTATGGCATAAGGGCGACCAGGCGCTCATCGACGGTGCCGGGGTGTCTGGTGCTTCTTTAGTCGTGACGCTGTTTTCACGCATCGCCGGCCGATTCCAGACGGGCTATGTGTACCAGTACGCTTTTGTCATGATTGCCGGCGTGTTTTTCTTGCTGACATGCTGGGTTTTCTTAAATTGAGCGGGGCAGGGCGGCAATGGGCAACTGCAAAAGTGAACGCGCCAAAAACGGCGCATTAAACGGAAAGCGACAATGACGGACATTCCCCTCCTGAGTCTGGCAATCTGGATACCGATACTGGGTGGCGTGCTGGTGTTGGCCATTGGTTCCAATGACCGTCTGGCGCGCGGTGTGGCGTTGCTAACGGCGGTTTTTGGCTTCGCCGTAACTATTCCGCTCTATACCGGTTTTGACCCGACTTTTAATGGCATGCAGTTTGTAGAAAAACGGCCTTGGATTGATTATTTCAAAATCAATTACTACCTTGGCATAGATGGCCTATCGGTGTGGTTTTTGCTGCTGAATTCCTTCATCACAGTTATTGTGGTGCTTGCGGGCTGGGAGTCCATCAAAAGCCGGGTGTCCCAATACATGGCCGCTTTTCTCATTATGTCTGGCCTGATGAATGGCATTTTTTCGGCGCTCGATGGGATGCTGTTTTACATTTTCTTTGAAGCCTCGCTCATTCCGCTCTATCTCATCATCGGCATCTGGGGCGGCCCCAACCGGGTTTATGCCGCGTTCAAATTCTTCCTTTTTACGCTGGCCGGCTCATTACTAATGCTGCTGGTGCTCATCTATCTCCGAAACGTGTCCGGCAATTTTGAGATACTCGAATGGCACGGTACCAAGTTGTCGATGGGCGTACAAACATTGATGTTCTTTGCGTTCTTGGCCGCTTTTGGCGTCAAAGTCCCGATGTGGCCGGTACACACATGGTTGCCGGATGCCCACGTTGAAGCGCCTACAGGCGGCTCCGTGGTGCTGGCGGCAATTGCGCTCAAACTTGGCGCGTATGGTTTTGTCCGGTTTGCCCTGCCCATCGTGCCCGATGCCTGCCGTGAGTATTCATGGCTGATAGTTGCGCTGTCGTTAATCGCGGTGGTCTACATCGGTTTTGTGGCCTTGGTGCAGACCGATATGAAAAAGCTCGTTGCCTATTCATCGATTTCGCACATGGGGTTTGTCACCCTTGGGTTCTTCCTGCAAAACAAACTTGGGATTGAAGGAGCACTCATCCAAATGATTTCCCACGGGTTTGTTTCCGGCGCGATGTTCCTGTGTATCGGCGTTCTTTATGACCGCGTCCATTCGCGCCAGATTGCCGATTACGGCGGCGTGGTCAACACCATGCCAAAATTTGCCGTATTTTTTATGCTATTTGCGATGGCGAATTGCGGGCTACCCGGAACGAGCGGTTTTATTGGTGAGTTCACCGTCATTCTTGGCGCGATGCAGAACAGTTTTTGGGTGGCTTTCCTTGCGGCCACCACGCTCATTCTTGGCGCGGCCTACACACTGTGGATGTATAAGCGCGTAGTGTTTGGCGCGGTCGCCAACAACAAAGTCGCCGCGCTCCAAGACATCAGCCGCCGCGAATTTCTTTTTCTTGCCGTGCTTGCCTTGTGTGTGCTGGCAATGGGGCTGTATCCCTTCCCCTTCACAGAGGTGATGCACACCTCGGTCGATGAACTCTTGAATCACGTTGCCTTGAGCAAGTTCCCTGTGGCGTTGCCTTGATGCCCGATAACGGACGGTCAAAAGATGAACTTTGATGTTTCCAACCTCAACATTGGTTTAGCGACGGCTGAAATCTTCGTCGCAATCATGGTTCTCGCCGTCATGCTGGTGACGGCTTTTGCCCGTGAAACCGCGCGCGGGCTAGGTTATGCGCTGGCTCAATTAACGTTGATTGTGGCGGCGTTCATTACTCTTTTCACCCTGAATACCGAGGCGTCGTCGGCATTCGGCGGGATGTTTGTCAGTGACCTGCCGGGAGGCATCCTCAAATTAGTTGTGTATTTTTCGATGATGCTTGCGTTGCTCTATGGGCGCGATTACCTAGCGGACCGCAAACTTGACCGCCCCGAATTTTATCTGCTTGCGCTGCTAACAACCCTTGGCATGATGGTGCTGATTACCGCAAACCACCTGCTTGTGGTGTATGTGGGGCTAGAAATGATGTCGCTCTCGCTCTACGCGCTCGTAGCGTTTGACCGCGATTCAGCACGTTCCACCGAAGCCGGCATGAAATATTTTGTGCTCGGGGCGCTTGCCTCCGGGCTATTGCTTTATGGGATGTCGATGATTTACGGCGCCACTGGCGGCGCACTGGAATTGTCTGCCATCAACAAAGTTGCCGCAGAAGGCACAGCAGATAAAAACATATTGCTTTTCGGGCTTGTTTTCCTTGTTGCTGGCATCGCCTTCAAACTCGGTACCGTGCCCTTCCATATGTGGGTTCCCGATGTCTACCAAGGTTCGCCCACGGCCGTTACGCTTATTCTGTCCAGCGCGCCCAAGCTAGCGGCTTTTGCTATGGCACTGCGGTTGCTCGTCGTGGGGCTGTCCGGTTCTCCTGAACTCTCCGGCTTGGCGGCGCATTGGCAGAATATGCTGTTATTCGTGGCGGCCGCGTCAATCATCCTTGGCAACATCGCGGCGCTCAAGCAAACCAACATTAAACGCATGCTCGCGTATTCCGGCATTTCCCACATGGGTTTTATGCTGTTGGGATTGCTTTCTGGCGCAACGGGCAACTTTTCCGGCGCAGAGGGCAGCATTATTGCTGGTACGCCTGAAGCCAAAGAACTTGTAACGATGGCCTATAGCAGTGCCATGTTTTACGCCATTGCTTATGTCCTGATGTCGCTTGCCGCCTTTGGCATGGTCGTGTTGCTCTCAAACAAAGGCTTTGAGGCAGAAAATATTGAGGATTTCAAAGGGCTTAACAGCCGCAACCCGTGGTTTGCGCTGCTCATGCTCTTTGTGATGTTCTCAATGGCTGGCATCCCGTTTTTTGTGGGCTTCTTTGCCAAACTCGCCGTGCTCAAAGCGGTAATTCAAGCCGGCTTTCTCTGGATTGCTGTCATAGCCGTGCTGATGTCCGTCATTGGCGCGTTCTACTACCTGCGCATCGTCAAACTCATGTATTTCGATGAATCAACCGCCCCTTGCCCAATCAGTGTTTCAGGCGAAATGCAGGTGCTGTTGTCGGTCAACGCCGTGGCCATTGCCCTGCTTGGGTTAATGCCAGATAAATTGCTCTCGCTGTGCAAACAAGCGATGGAAACGATGCTGCCGCTGGCAAGTTAAGCGGGGAGTGCTCGATGAAAATAGCGGTTAGCGTTAATACCATTGCTGTTTGGGTTGTGCTGGGGCTTGCTTTCATCGCGGCCAACCTACCGTTTATTTTTGACAGCGTGCTGTGCATATGGAATTACAAACAAAAACAAAAACCATTAGGCATTCAATTTCTGGAACTTATCCTGTTTTATTTCCTAGTTGCCCTGTTTGCCATATTGCTTGAAAAAAAGGCGTATGGCGGCGTTTATAGGCAAAGCTGGGAATTCTTTGTCGCCACCTTCTGCCTTTTTTTAGTATTTGCCTTTCCGGGATTTGTTTATAGCCACCTCTGGCGGAGCCGCCGCCGCCGTTCCGGGGGAAACACCGCACCGGGGTAATGTTTTTTTTGCCAATTCAGTTTCAAGGCGCGAAGGCTCCCCGCCTCTCCCTCCAGAGGAAAAGGGAAATCCTTCTGTCCCGCCAAACCGGAAAACCGCGAAGGGACGCCTATACACGCGAAACATAACGCCCCTCACCCTCTGGGAGAGGGGATGGGGTGAGGGCACGGGGCAAGGGAATGACGCCGACAGGTGTCTGTACGGACGTTGCATGCAACGTCCCTGCTGCGGTTTCTTCTGCCCCTAATTATCATCGTCCCCGCCTGCCCATTCCCAATGAGCCGGTCCGGGGGGGGTTTGGGGCGGCCCATGTCCCGGGCGTGAATTTCTCACACGGGGCGCTATCTAGTGATAGCATTTTGCCCCTTGAAGGGACATGCCACGAGAACCCCGGGCAGGGAGTATCCGCCGTGAACACATTCGACCCCAC
>JAIRPB010000151.1 GCA_031257305.1 Azoarcus sp. | reverse complement strand
GAGGTTTCCGGCTGGGTTTAACAGGCGTCTTTTGCATCGTGGCATAACACAACATAGAATCTCTGTTTTCCCGTTATCCCAAGAGTCCCGCCGTGAGCGTATCCCCACTAAATCGCATCATCATCGCCACCCGCGAAAGCCGGTTGGCACTGTGGCAGGCAGAACATGTTAAGGCGCGGCTTGAGTCGGCTTTGCCGGCTTGCCGGGTTGAACTGCTGGGTATGACCACACGCGGCGACCAAATTTTGGACCGGCCTTTGGCTAATGTGGGCGGCAAGGGGCTGTTTGTGAAAGAGCTTGAAGCCGCCCTGCTCGACGGGCGAGCGGACATCGCGGTGCATTCGATGAAAGACGTCCCGATGGTTATGGGGGAGGAATTCACCCTGGCGTGCGTTATGGCGCGGGAAACCCCGTTCGATGCGTTTGTATCAAGCCGTTATGCCTCGCTTGACGACATGCCGCCGGGAGCGGTGGTGGGTACGTCGTCGCTGCGGCGCGAATCGCAGATTCACGCCCAATACCCATTTCTTGCCGTCACCAGTTTGCGCGGCAACCTTGATACGCGGTTGCGCAAACTGGATGAAGGCCAGTTTGATGCCATCATTCTCGCGGCGGCCGGCCTGCGGCGGTTAGGGCTGGAATCGCGCATCCGTGCCGTGTTGCCCGCAGAGGTTTCCCTGCCTGCGGCGGGGCAAGGGGCGCTAGGAATTGAATGTCTCGCTTCGCGGGGCGATTTGGTGGCTTCCCTCCAAAATCTCGCGGACCCGGATACCGCCGCATGCGTGGCGGCTGAACGCGCATTGTCACGTGCGTTGGCGGGAAGCTGCGAAACGCCGCTCGGCGCTTATGCCGAAATACGGGCGGGGCGCGTGTGGCTACGCGGGTTTGTGGCCCTGCCTGACGGTAGCCGCGTGGTGCGCGGGGCACACGAGGGCGAGCCGGCACAGGCTGAAGCGTTAGGCCGTGCGCTGGCGGATGATTTGCTTGCCCAAGGGGCGAAAGACGTTTTGGCTAAACTCGCCTGAAGATTTATGACAACGAACGGTTTGCTTGCCGGAAAGTTGATTGCCGTCACCCGTCCTGTTCATCAAGCCGAAACTTTGTGTCGCGCTATTGAAGAGGCTGGCGGCGAAGCGTTGCGTTTTCCGTTGCTAGAAATCGTCCCTATTGCCGATTCCGCCGCATTTGCGCCCATAGCGGCGCGGCTTAGCTCATTTGATTTCGCGTTTTTCGTGAGTCCCAACGCGGTTGAACATGGTCTGGCAGGCTTGCGGCATTTCCGCGCATGGCCGCCCAATTTGCGCGTGGCGGCAGTAGGGCAAGGCAGTGCCCGTGCGCTCAAGGCCAATGGTTTTGACAACGTGCTGGTGCCCACGGAAGGGTTTGATAGCGAAGCCGTGCTGGCCTTGCCCGAATTTGCGCCCGATGCCATCCGGGGTCACGCGGTACTCATTATGCGGGGCGAAAGCGGGCGCGAACTGCTTGGCGAAACGCTCATGGCACGGGGGGCGCACGTGGAATATCTCGCCTGTTATCAGAGGCGCTGCCCGGATACTGACCCTTCCCCATTGCTGAAGCGGGCGGCTCACGGAGAGCTTGATGCCCTTTCAATCACCAGCAGCGAAGCCTCTGATTATCTGGTTAAGATTGTTGGGGAAAAGGGGCTAGGCTGTTTGCTGCCGATACCCGTTTTTGTGCCGCACCCGCGTGTTGCCGAGCATTGCCGCCGGCATGGATTTAAGCAGATTGTCACCGTTCCCTCCGGGGACGATGTATTGTTGCAAGCGTTCGTCGCATTCTTTGGTTAAACTCTTGTGCTATGAGCTCATCTACCTCCTCAAACGATGGCCGTGAGCCGGTTCCCGGCAATGTGTCCGAACCCGTTTTTATCGAGCCGTCGATTCCCGCACCGGATGCCGCAGAACCATCGCTCCCGCCTCTGGATCTGTCTGATTCATCCATTCCGCCCCTAACGCCTTACGAGCCTTCGCCCGCCCCTCCCGCCGGCGAAAAGCAAAGCGGTAGCCGGGGCGCGTCGGGCTGGGCGCTGCTTCTTTCCCTGCTTGCGCTGGTGGGCGCGGCGCTTGCCTTATGGCAGGCGCATACATGGCGCACCGGCAATAAAGGCATCCAAGAAGAAGTTGCAAAGCGCCTAAGCGGGTACGATGCCGCCGTGACTGAATCACGCGGGTTTGAGCAAAAGTTAGCCGATACCCAAAACCAGATTGCAACGCTTGCGGAACGGCTCGATAAAAGCCAAGGGCAGGCCGTGGCGCTGGAACAGCTCTATCTAAAATTCTCGCAAACGCAAGAAGAACGCATCGCGGTGGAAGTGGAACAAGCCATCGCCATTGCCACGCAACAATTGCAGTACGCGGGAAATGTCCAAATGGCCCTCATCGCGCTTCGTGCCGCGCTGGAACGTCTTAAACAAAACGACCACGGCCAGCTTGCCCCGTTGCGGAGCGCCATTGAGGCGGACATCAAAAAATTAAGCCAAGAAGATTGGCTCGACATCCCGCAAACGGCTTCCCGTCTTGAGCATGTGCTAGAAAAAATCGACGCCCTGCCCCTAAACTGGCCCGGCGAGGTTTCTGTTGCAGAGCCGCCGCCCGTCACCGAACCACCCAAAGAAAGCAACGGTTTTGCCCAAATCCTGCGCGGCCTAGCGGGTGAGGTTTGGTCCGACTTGCGTTCCCTCGTGAGGATTGAACGGATTAGCGCAAAAAGCGAACCCGTACTGCTTGCGCCGGAACAAAGCGCCTTTTTGCGTGACAACGTAAAAATCCGCCTACTCACGGCGCGCCTTGCCATGCTGGCGCGTGACGGCCACACCTATGCCTCCGACCTCAAACAAGCCCGCGATTGGATTGAACGGTATTTCGATATGAAAAACTGGAATGTCTCAGGCGTAGCCGACGAACTCAAAGAACTCGAATCCTTGCCCGTGAGCGTTAAGCGTTATGAACTCACTGAAAGCGCCGCCGCCGTGCGCCGGTTTTTAACTCCGCGCGGCACACAAACGCCCCCGGCTCAAAACGGCGCTTCTGCCCCCCCCGCCGAAGCCCCGCAACCGTCCTCCCCACCACAACCCTAAAGGCGCTACCGCAATGCGTGTCCTAACTTGGGTTATCGCCATTTTTGCCCTAGCCGTGGGGCTGTCCATGTTCTTTAGCCGTGACTGGGGAGTGGTGCAGTTTGTCATTCCGTCCGGCAACAAAACGGTTGAACAAACCACAGTGACCAGCAACCAAGCCAGTGGGCAATCTGTTATCCCATCGAAAAAAGATAAGCAAGCCGATGAACAAATCTTTATAGAATCATCGGTTAAGTTTTTTGTGGTGACGCAAATCGCGCTCATCATCGCGGCTTATCTGCTGATTCGCCTTGTGCAAAGAACGCTGTCCCTTCCTAAATTTGTGGGCCAATGGCGAGAACGCCGCCGCCGCCAGCGGGCGGATAGCGCCCTACGCGAAGCCGTGCTCACGTTTTATGAAGGGCGTTACGCTCAGGCGCTCAAACTCGCCGAAAAAGCCTATAAAGCCAGCGACCAGCCCGCTTCAGCCATCCTATTGGCGGCGCGTTCCGCACACGCATTAAGCGACGACGCCCGTTACCGGGAATGGATAGCGCGGCTCAACGAAGAAGGCGAGCAATTCAAAACAGCGTGTCTCATCACCGAAGCCGAATTGGCGATTGCCTCGCATCATTTCAAAGAAGCGTCAGACAAGCTCGACACATTGCAACAAGACGGCCGCCGCCACATCGCGGCCCTGCGCCTGTCCCTACAAGTGGCCGTGGCGCTGAAATATTGGGAAGAAGTCATCCACCTTGCCCGCCTGCTACGCAAACACAAGGCGCTTACCGAAGCACAGGCCAAACCCCATCTGTATCTCGCCCATATCGAACGCCTGCGCGAACACGCCGACAACGGCGAAGCACTCGCCCAAGTGTGGGACTCCATTCCCACAGCAGAACGCGAAGACCGGCATCTTGTCGCAGAAGCCGTGCCGCTTCTCGCGCACGAAGGCAAAGGCCACATCGCCCGCCGGACGCTAGAACGTTTGCTAGATAACGAATGGGATACGGCCCTCGCCCGCCTTTACGGCTTATGCGGCGATACCCCCGAGGCCATTACCGCCTGCCTTGAAAAAGGCGAAGAAAAATGGCAACCCCTTCACAGAAGAGACCCCGGACTGCTTTTCTCGCTAGGCCGCCTCTGCGTGGAATCGCGCTTGTGGGGCAAAGCCGAAAGCTATTTCAAAACATCGCTAGATGAACAGCCCGAAATCGAAACCCACTTGGCGCTGGCACACCTATTTGACGCCCTAGCCCGCACCGACGACGCCCAGCGCCATTACCGCGCGGCGGCTGAAATGGCGGTGAAATTAGGGAACGGCGCGGTTTCTGAATTGTAAAAACCTTCC
>JAIRPB010000134.1 GCA_031257305.1 Azoarcus sp. | reverse complement strand
AGTGACATAGCCCGCCGGAAAGGGAAACTGCACTGACGGTTGCCAAAATCCTAAATGTTGGGGCGGGACTGCCGTACCAAAGCCTGTTTTGCAAAGGGTTTAGGCGGGTAAATCTGCATGAGCCGCCGTAACTTTGTGCCTTATGTTTGTGCAAATTTGCGCCAGCGCGTCAAAAGGGAATGTGCACTCGGATATACTTTTGGGTTTCTTTTTGCCTTAGGTCGCCCGCAATGGACTTTATGCAGCTTTTAACCGCGTTTGTGCTTGGCATTGTTGAAGGAGTTACCGAGTTCCTGCCCGTTTCATCTACGGGGCATCTCATCATCGCGGGGGACTTGCTGGGTTATCAGAGCGATACCCGTGATGCTTTTGAGGTGGTCATCCAGTTTCCTGCCATTCTGGCCGTGTGCTGGATTTTCCGGGCAAAGCTCGCTGAAGTCACCAAAGGGGTTTTGGTTGCGCCGCGAAGCCAGCCTAGCATCCGTTTTGTGCTGATGCTGTTAATTGCCTTTCTGCCTGCGGCCGTGCTGGGCGTGATTTTTCACAAAACGATTAAAGAAGTGCTGTTTAATCCGCTTGTTGTGGCGGCCGCTTTAATTATTGGCGGCTTGCTCATCATCGTGATTGAGCGCCTCCACCGCGACCATCCCAATACCACTGAATTAGATAACATCACTACGGGACAGGCGGTCAAAATCGGCTTTATGCAGGCGCTTGCGATGATTCCCGGTACTTCGCGCTCTGGGGCAACCATCATCGGCGGTTTGGTTTTTGGCCTCTCGCGCCGTGCGGCAGCGGAGTTCTCTTTTTTCCTTGCCATCCCAACCATGTTTGGCGCGATGGTGCTGGATGTCTATAAGCACCGGGATCTGTTCACGATGGCTGACGTTCCAGTGTTTGCGGTGGGCTGTATTACTTCGTTTCTTTCGGCGATGTGGGCGGTGCGTTTCTTGCTGCGCTATATCTCCACCCATACCTTTGTGTCGTTTGCCTATTACCGGATTGCATTTGGCTTGATTGTGATTGCTTCGTGGTATTTCGGGTTTGCCGACTGGTCTTCAAACTAAGCGCGCCGAATCCATGTTTGTCTTGTTCGATGAGGATGGCGGCTTCAAGGCCGGAACCGTACTGGCGGATAACGACACCTCGCTACAGGTGGAGAACACGCACGGCAGGCGGATAAAGCTCAAACGGGCAAACGTGCTGCTGGAGTTCCGCGCGCCTTTGCCCGCCGATTTGCTGGCACGGGCGGGAGAGGCCGCAAACGGGTTTGAGACGGATTTTTTGTGGGGCGTGTGCGGCGACGAGGAATTCTCTTTTACGGATTTCGCCGCCGATTACTACGGCCACGCGCCGGATGCGGTGGAGGCGGCCGCGATGCTGTTTGCGCTGCATGCCGCGCCGATGTGGTTTCACCGCAAAGGGAAGGGGCGTTTCCGCAAAGCGCCGGAAGACATCCTGAACGCGGCGAAGGCGGGGATGGAGAAAAAACGCCTTCAGGCTGAAGCCATCAGCCGGATGTGCGCAGATTTAACCGCAAGGCGCCTTCCCGCCGAATTCAGCCAAAGCGTGGTAGCGCACTTGCTTTACCGCCCGGACCGCAACCGGATTGAGACCAAGGCGCTGGAAGCGGCTTGTGTTGAAACCGGGCTGTCGGCGGCTAATTTGCTGTTGGAATGCGGGGCGCTGTCGTCAAGTTACGATTTTCACTATCGGCGTTTTTTGTTTGAGCAGTTCCCGGAAGGAACAGGTTTTCCGCCATTCAACCCGCCCTGCGTCCCGGAGGGGCTGCCGCTGGCGGCTGTGGCTGCGTTTTCCATTGATGATGCCGCTACCACAGAAATTGACGATGCTTTTTCCGTAACGCCCAAACCCGGCGGCGGATGGAAAGTCGGCATCCACATCGCCGCGCCCGCCCTCGGCTTTGAGCGGGGTTCTAGTCTGGATGCGGTTGCACGGAGGCGGCTGTCGACCGTCTATATGCCCGGCGACAAAATCACGATGCTGCCTGACGATGTGGTGAGCGCCTTCACCCTTAGCGTGGGTAGCGCCCGCCCCGCCGTCTCGCTTTATTTGGACGTGCGGGCAGATTTAACCATTACCGGCCATGAAAGCCGTATCGAGTGCGTCCCTGTTGTCGCTAACCTGCGGCATCACGACATTGAGCCTGTTTTCAACGAAACCACCCTTGCCCAAGATGATTTGGACTTTCCTTGGAAGAAGGAACTGACTCTGCTTTGGGAACTCGCCACGGTGCTGGAGGCCGGGCGCGGCAAACCTTCAGCCAACGCGCACCAGATGGATTACAGCTTTTCCGTTGACTGGGACCAAATCACGCCCGATGGCCCCGGCGCAGTGGCTATCAGCAAGCGGTCTCGCGGCTCGCCAATGGACAAGCTCGTGGCTGAACTGATGATTTTTGCCAATGCCACGTGGGGGCGGTTGCTCGACGAGGCAGGCATCCCCGGCCTATACCGCGTACAAGGCGGCGGCAAAGTACGCATGTCCACGGTGGCCGCGCCGCACGAAGGGCTGGGCGTGGAGTGTTACGCTTGGTCCAGTTCCCCCTTGCGCCGTTATGTGGATTTGGTCAACCAGTGGCAGATTATTGCCGTACTTAACCAAACCCCGCCCGCTTTCGCGCCAAAATCCACCGAACTCATGGAAGCCTTGCGCGATTTTGAGCTTACCTACGCTGAATACAGCGAGTTCCAGCGCCGTCTTGAACGCTATTGGTGTGTACGATGGCTCCGGCAGCACGAAATTCGCACAACAGAAGCGTATGTTTTACGTGACAATCTTGTACGTTTCAGCGATATTCCGTTCATACTGAAAGTCCCTTCGTTACCTCCTCAGCTCCCCGGGTCAAGAATCAGCCTAACGGTAAAAGGCAGTGACCTCATTGATGTAGAAGTCCATGCCCGTTATCTCGCCACGCTCGCCGAACCTGACCCGGCTGTGCAAGAAGAGGTGGAATATTGAATAGAAACACAACAGAATTCTCCGTTACCCGACTGTCTGCGTAAAATCCGTTCATGCCGACTCTGCCGCCGTCATCCTCACTGCCCCAAGAACCTCCGTCGTCCCAAAATATCCGGCTAGGCGTAGGTTTTGCCGTTTCAACGGTCATTCACGCGCTGCTTCTGGCTATCACCTTCGTTGCGTTGCCCGCGATGCCTGATGTGCGGACAGCCATGCTTGAAGTAACTTTGGTCAACGCCCGCCACGAAACGGCTCCCAAAGACCCCCAAGCCCTTGCGCAGGCCAATCTCAACGGAGGCGGAGACAACGATGAAAATGTCCGTGCCACCTCGCCGTTGCCGCCCCAAGAAAGCGCACAGGATGGTGAAAGCCTAGTTGATATGTCACGCGGGCAGCCCAAGCCTACTCGGTTGCCGCAGCAGGATATGCTGCTCACGGGGCAGCAAGGTTCTTTTACCGTGGCCACAAAAGAGGACAACCCAAACAAAACGCCCGCAAGGCAATCCGAAGGGGGGGCAGACGCGGCCGATTACAAAGCTATGGCGCTCAAGCTAGAAGCCGAGATAGCGGCCAACACCCAAGCCTACAACCAGCGCCCGCGCCGGGGCGCCATCGCGCCTAGCACGAAAGAAGCCGAAGAGGCGATGTACTTTGAGTCTTGGCGTTCAAAAGCGATGAGAATTGCCGAGCGCAATTTCCCGGCAGAAGCCTCACGGCGTAAACTGTATGGCACTTTGATGATGACGGTATCCGTCAAAAAAGACGGCAGCATCGAAAAAATCAAGGTAGACCATCCTTCCGAACATTCCATCTTGAATGATGCGGCAATTAAAATTGCCCGCATGGGCGAACTCTATCCCGTGTTCCCGCCTGAACTCACTAAAAAGTGGGATGTACTGCAAATCACCAGTACATGGACATTTACTGACGGCCGGATTGAGAGGATTGAAAACAGACAAGTATCGCCCCCCCGAAACCCAAATTAACATCTAGCACCATCATGGACCGTTACGCCGTCATCGGCCATCCCATTGAGCACAGCAAATCGCCAGCCATCCATGCCGCATTTGCGCGCCAGACGCGGCAGGAATTGAGCTATCAGGCGCTGCTTGCGCCGTTAGACGGGTTTAGCGATACCGTGCGCGCATTCCGTGCCGAAGGCGGGCGGGGGGCAAACATCACCGTCCCGTTCAAAATTGAAGCATGCTCGCTGGCAACCCGCCTCACCGAACGGGCAAAGCTGGCCGGGGCCGTGAATACGCTCACTTTCAACGGCGACATCATTATCGGCGACAATACCGACGGCATTGGGCTGGTGCGTGACCTCATCGTCAACCTTGCCTGTCCGCTCGCGGGCCGTCACGTCCTCCTGCTCGGCGCGGGCGGCGCGGCGCGCGGGGTGCTCTTCCCGCTCTTCCAGACCCGCCCCGTTACCCTCACCATTGCCAACCGTACCGTTGAAAAGGCACTAGAACTGCGCACCGCTTTTGCGCCTTATGCCGGCCAAACCACTTTGACCGCAGGCGGTTTCGATGACCTTAAAGGCTGGGAATTCGACGTGGTTATCAACGCCACTTCCGCCAGCCTCGATAACCGGGTTCCCGACCTGCCAGATAGCATTTTTGCGCCCAACGCCTTTGCCTACGACATGGTCTACGGCTCAAACAGCGCGGGCGACACCCCTTTCCTCGCTTGGGCGCGCGCCATGGGCGTTAACCAACTCGCCGATGGCTTTGGCATGTTGGTAGAACAGGCGGCGGAATGTTTTGCCCTATGGCGCGGGATACGCCCGAAAAGCGGCGCGATTCTCTCCAAACTGCGCCGGAAACTCGTGGCAGAAGCAGGTTAATGCGGCGTATTTTCCGGTGGCTCTGGCGTAGCCTATTGGCCGTTCTGGTACTGGGACTCGGTATTCAGGCTTGGTTTTTTGCCCATGTTTATTATTGGCGCGACCACAGCCCCATTGAAACGCGCTTCATGCGGCTTGCGCTGGATGATTTGCGCGCCAAAAACCCCAAAGCAAAACTTGCGCACACATGGGTTTCTTACGAGCGTATTTCCGTTCACCTCAAGCGCGCCATCGTAGCGGCAGAGGACAGCCGTTTTTTGGAACACGATGGTTTTGACTGGGACGGCATCCAGCTTGCGCTAGAAAAAAATCTCGCACGGGGAAAAACACGGGCGGGCGGCTCCACCATCACACAGCAACTAGCCAAAAACCTGTTTTTAACGCCCCGCCGCAGCTATCTGCGCAAAGCCCAAGAAGCGGCCATTGCGGTCATGATTGAAACGCTCTGGAGCAAACGCCGCATCTTGGAGGTATATCTCAACATCGCGCAATGGGGCGAAGGCATCTTTGGCGCCCAAGCCGCCGCACAGCACTACTACAACGTATCCGCCGCAAACCTAAGTGCCGCACAAAGCGCCCGCCTTGCCGTTATGCTGCCCAACCCCCGCCGCTATGGCCGCATTTTTGGCCCCGCCCAGCAAACCCGCGCCAAGCGCATTCTGGGATATATGGGGGGCACGGGCGTCCCGTAGAGAAGCGAACTGTGCCTATTTAAGGCACAAGTTCTACCACGGGGGGAGGGG
>JAIRPB010000113.1 GCA_031257305.1 Azoarcus sp. | reverse complement strand
GCGGTACTACAGCAGCGGGGCAAGCCAGCGCCGTGCTTCTTCGAGGGGCATCCCTGCCCGGCTGGCCCAGTCTTGCAATTGGTCTGTGCCGATTTTGCCGACGGAGAAATAGCGGCTTTCGGGGTGGGAGAAATAGAAACCGGACACGCTGGCGGCGGGGTACATGGCCATTGATTCGGTTAGGCTCATGCCCGCGTTGCGGGGCGCGTCAAGCAGGGTGAATAAAGCGCGTTTAACGGTATGGTCGGGGCAGGCGGGGTAGCCGGGGGCCGGGCGGATGCCAATGTATTCTTCACGGATAAGCGCGTCGTTATCTAGCCGCTCGTCGGCGGCGTAGCCCCAGCCCTGTTTGCGCACATGCGCGTGTAGCCACTCGGCGCAGGCTTCGGCAAGGCGGTCGGCTAGGGCTTTTAGCAGGATGGCGCGATAGTCGTCGTGAGCCGCTTCAAATTCAGCCAGTTTGGATTCGATGCCTAGCCCGGCCGTGACGGCAAACGCGCCGCACCAGTCTTTAATGCCGGCAGATTTTGGTGCGATGAAATCGGCGAGGCATAGATTGGGTTTGCCCTCGGCGTGCTGGTGTTGCTGGCGCAAGCCATGCCAGACGAGGACGGGCGTACCCCGGCGCTCGTCGGCATAAAATTCGATGTCATCGCCCACTCTGTGGGCCGGGAAGATGCCAAAAACGGCTTTTGCCTGAAGCCATTTTTCTGTGATGAGTTCGTCCAGCATGGCTTGCGCGTCGCGGTAGAGGCTGCGCGCCGTCTCGCCTACGGTTTCATCATCAAGAATTTGGGGGAAACGGCCGGCCAAATCCCATGTGCGGAAAAAAGGCGTCCAGTCGATATAACGGCGCAAAGCGGCGAGGCTGACTTCAGGCGTCATGATTTTTCCGGCATCAGGCGGGCAGGGCGGGTGGCCGTGCGCGGGAAGCCGGGTATGCAGTGCACAATCGCAGGAAGGCGCGGTGTGCCACGGTAAGCGTAGCGCGTTGGCGCGTGCGGCTTCAAGCGAAATGAGCGGGCGCGTCTGTTTATTAGCATGGTTGCTGCGCACACGGGCGTAATCGGAAGCGAGCCGCGCCCGGTATTCGTCCGCGCTAGTACGGGAAGTGAGCGCGCCCACCACTCCCACGGCGCGGGAGGCGTCCGGTACGTAGACCACGGGCTGTCCGTAGTTGGGCGCAATCTTAATGGCGGTGTGGGCGAGGCTTGTGGTTGCGCCGCCGATGAGCAGCGGGATGGTGAAACCTTGGCGCTGCATCTCGCCCGCGACGGCGCACATTTCTTCAAGCGAAGGGGTAATCAGCCCAGAAAGGCCGACGGCAATCGCGCCGTGCTGGCGGGCCGCAGCTAGGATTTTGTCGGCGGGCACCATCACGCCGAGGTCGATAACATCAAACCCGTTGCAGGCCAGCACGACGGCAACGATGTTTTTGCCAATGTCGTGGACATCGCCTTTGACGGTGGCCAGCACGATGCGGCCTTTGGTGGCGTCGCCGCTCCGTGCTTTCTCGGCTTCAATAAAGGGCACGAGGTGCGCCACGGCCTGTTTCATCACCCGTGCGGATTTGACGACTTGCGGCAGGAACATTTTTCCTGCGCCAAAGAGGTCGCCCACTGTTTCCATGCCGGCCATCAGCGGGCCTTCAATGACGGCCAGCGGCGGTTTGCCTTCGGCTTCTAACCGGGCGCGGAGTTCCTCGGTATCCGCCACAACGAAATCCGCGATGCCTTTCACTAGCGCATGTTTGAGGCGTTCTTCAGGCAGCGCCTCGCGCCACGCAAGTTGGGCGGCGCTACGGGCAGGGTCCCGCGCCGTGCCGGTTTCTTTCATTTCGCGGGCAAATTCAACAAGCGCCTCGCTTGCGCCAGCGTGGCGGTTGAGCACAACGTCCTCTACTTTTTCGCGCAGCGCGGCTTCTAATCCGTCATAGACGCCCAGCATGCCGGCATTGACAATCCCCATCGTCAAGCCGGCGCGGATAGCGTGGTAAAGAAAAACGGTGTTGATGGCTTCGCGCACGGAGTCGTTGCCGCGAAAGCTAAAGCTCACGTTCGATACGCCGCCGGAGGTGCGGGCATGCGGCAGGTTTTCGGCAATCCAGCGCACGGCTTCAAAAAAATCGACGGCATAGTTGTTGTGCGCGTCGATGCCCGTGCCGATAGCAAAAATATTGGGGTCAAAAATAATATCTTCCGGCGGAAAGCCCGCCCCGCCTGCCTCTGGCGATTTAACCAGCATATTGTAAGCACGTTGGCATATGGAAATTTTGCGCGCCAGCGTGTCAGCCTGTCCCGCTTCATCAAAGGCCATCACCACAATGGCCGCGCCGTAGCGGTGCGCGAGTTTTGCCTGACGCAGAAATTCCGCCTCGCCCGCTTTTAGGGAAATGGAATTGACGATGCCTTTGCCCTGGATGCAGCGCAAACCCGCTTCGATAACCTCCCAGCGGGAGGAATCAATCATGACGGGGACTTTGGCAATATCCGGCTCTGAGGCGATGAGTTTCAGGAAACGCGCCATCGCGGCTTCCGAATCAAGCATGGCCTCATCCATGTTGACGTCAACAATCTGCGCGCCATTCTCAACCTGCTGGCGCGCCACGGACAGTGCCTCTTCATAACGGCCTTCGCCAATCATGCGGGCAAAGGCGCGCGAGCCGGTTACGTTGGTGCGTTCGCCCACGTTGACGAAAAGGCTGTCTTTGCCCACATCAAAGGCTTCCAGCCCGGAAAGCCGGAGCCGGGGTTCAATATCCGGCACGGGGCGCGGCGCGATACTCTCCACTGCGCGGGCAATCGCGGCGATGTGCGCGGGCGTGGTGCCACAGCAGCCGCCAACAATATTGACCAACCCGGCACGCGCCCAGTCGCCTATTTCGGCAGCAAGGTCCTCCGGCGTTTCGTCATACCCCGTCGGCGCAAGCGGGTTGGGCAAACCGGCGTTGGGATGGGCAGAAATAAAGCAGTGGCAGCGAGCGGCGATGTCCGCCACATGGGGCCGCAGTTCCTTTGCCCCCAAAGCGCAGTTAAAGCCAAAAGAAAGCGGCTTTGCGTGCGCGAGGGAAGCCCAGAACGCGGCGGCGGTCTGCCCTGAAAGCGTGCGGCCCGAAGCGTCGGTAATCGTGCCGGAAATCATCACGGGCAACCTTGCCCCAAGTTCGTCAAACAGCCGTTCAATGGCAAAAATGGCCGCTTTAGCGTTTAAGGTATCAAAAACGGTTTCAACCAGTAGCAAGTCTGCCCCGCCATCCACCAAGCCGCGAGCCGCGTCAAAATAGTCATCCGCCAGCGCGTCAAACTCAATATTGCGAAAGCCCGGGTCATTCACATCCGGCGAAATCGACAAAGTGCGCGAAGTCGGTCCCAGCACCCCCGCGCAAAAACGGGGCTTATGAGGCGTGCGGGCGGTAAATTCATCGCAAAGCTCACGCACAAGGCGGGCGCTCGCTACGTTGAGTTCATAAGCGATGTCAGACAGCCCATAGTCCGCCTGCGATACCCGTGTAGCATTAAACGAGCAGGTCTCGATAATGTCCGCCCCCGCCTCCAGATAAGCGCGGTGGATGCCGCCCACCACGTCAGGGCGCGTGAGCGTAAGCACATCGTTATTTCCTTTGATTTCTTTGGGGTGATTTTGAAAACGTTTGCCCCGATAATCAGCCTCGGTCAGCGGGTGTTGCTGAATCATCGTGCCCATCGCCCCGTCTAGCACTAAGATGCGGCGGGCAAGCAATTGGCGGAGTTCTTCGGTACGGTTGGGCTGCATAGAGGT
>JAIRPB010000016.1 GCA_031257305.1 Azoarcus sp. | reverse complement strand
CAAGGCGCAAGCGATGCACAAATCGAAGCGGTCAGCTTGGGTAAGGAACACCCGCGCTGTACCGAACCCACGGAACCGTGTTACGCTGAAAACCGTCGCGGTGACTTCGTATATTTAGGTAGACAATGAAACGTTTCCTGTCCCTGGCGGCTTTGGCCGCGCTTTTTCTGGCCGGACCCGCGCAAGCGGGTCTGTTCGATGACGACAAAGCTCGCCAGCAAATTGACGCCCTGAAACAAGAGGTCAATGGCCGACTCGAAACCCTCAACAACGCCCAATTTGAGCTGTCCAACCAAAACGAGAGCTTAAAGGCCGACATTGCCCGTCTGCGCGGCGAAGTCGAGGTTTTGCAAAATGAGGTCGAATCGCTCAAAACCCGCCAGCGCGATTTCTATCTCGACCTAGATAACCGGATGCGCCAGTTCGAGGCAAAAAACGCCGCCCAAGCGGGAACCTCTAACAGCGGCACCGGAAACGTTCCTGGCAGTTACGAATCCGCACTGGCTCTTCTGAAGGAAGGCCGCGCTCCCGAGGCTCTCACCCAGTTCGACACTTACATTGGCAACAACCCAGATAACGAAAATCTGCCTGATGCCCACTTCTGGGCCGGAACAGCCGCCCTACAGGCCAAAAACGTTGCTTCAGCCACAAAACACTTCAACGCCGTACTTGGCCGCTGGCCCAAGAGTTCCGTTGCTCCCGACGCCATGCTTGGTCTTGCCAATGGGCAAATCATCATTGGGGACCAGCGTAACGCCAGACAAACGCTGCAAACTCTAATTACCCGTTATCCGTCGTCTAACGCGGCCAAAACAGCTAAACAACATCTCGCCTCATCTTCAGCGCGTTAAAAAATGCCCTCCGGGCGTCTCCCCTCTCTGCGCGTGACCGAAATTTTTGCCTCCTTGCAGGGGGAATCTACTCGTGCGGGGATACCCACCGTTTTTGTACGTTTAACGGGTTGCCCTCTGCGCTGTGCTTGGTGCGATACCGAATATGCGTTTCGCGGCGGTGAAAATCTTGACCTAGAAGCGATTCTCGATGACGTTGCCGGACACACGCTGCATTATGTTTGTGTCACCGGGGGAGAACCGCTTGCCCAACCAGACTGCCATACGTTGCTTACAGCCCTATGCGACGCCGGTTATTCAGTGTCACTGGAAACCAGCGGCGCACTAGACATCAGCGGCGTTGACCCTAGGGTATCCCGCATTGTCGACCTCAAAGCGCCCGGTTCTGGCGAGGCGGAACGCAACCGTTACGAAAACATCGCATATCTAACCGCCCACGACGAAATTAAAATCGTGCTTGCAGATGAAACCGACTACCAATGGGCACACCAGCAAATCACCTCGCTCAACCTGACACAACGCTGCCCGGTGCTGCTGTCCCCTGCTGCCGAGCATCTTGACCCCGTGCGGTTGGCAGAATGGATTGTGCGCGACCGGCTTCCGGTCCGTTTCCAGCTTCAGTTACACAAAGTCTTATGGCACAACGCCAGAGGACGCTAAATAGCTTCGTTACATTTTGCCGCCCCATCCAAATAAGCTATGCCTACTCCGTCTCATGCTGTTGTCCTTCTATCAGGGGGGCTTGACTCCGCAACTTGCCTCGCGCTCGCCCGCCAGCAGGGTTTTACATGCCATGCCTTGTCGGTTATCTATGGGCAACGCCATGCCGCCGAAATCGATGCCGCCTGCCGCGTCGCTAATGCATTAGGGGCATACGAACATCGGCTGGCGCATGTCAGTCTGGGGCAGTTTGGCGGTTCTGCCCTAACAGACCCCGGAATCGCTATCCCAGAGGGGGTTGATTCCGGTGACATTCCCGTCACCTATGTCCCTGCACGCAACACCGTCATGCTCTCAATGGCTCTCGCCTGGGCTGAGGCGCTTGGCTCAAGCGATATTTTTATTGGGGTCAATGCCGTGGATTATTCCGGCTATCCTGATTGCAGGCCAGAATTCATCGCAGCTTTCCAGGCGATGGCAAGACTCGCTACCAAAGCGGGTATCCAAGGATGCCCGATTACCATCCACGCTCCTTTGATTGAACTTTCCAAAGCTGAAATCATCCGCCTAGGCACTTCTCTTGGAGTCGATTACGGGCTAACCGTATCGTGCTACCAGGCAGACAGCCAAGGGCAAGCCTGTGGCCATTGTGATGCCTGCCGTCTGCGCCGGGCCGGGTTTCAGTCTGCGGGCATCACCGACCCTACTGTGTATTACGCCTCGCCCTAAACGTGCAGTGCTATTTCTCGTAATCTAATTAGCGCATTAATTCGTGTCGATACTATGAAAATCTGCCCCCCAATAGGCACATCGCCACAGCGTGACAAAACAGAAAAGAGAAAAATTGTCTCCGATAATCAGCAACAGTTTTACGGTAAAAGCATCACCCACTTGCTTTCCCCGCAAATGCGGTCCCTTGATACACCCACAATGTCAATAAATCATTTCTACCCCCAAATTCTCGAACAAGCCGCAAACGCCATCGTAATATCTGATTGCAATGATAAAATCGTTTTTTTCAATAAAGCTGCGGGACAGCTATGGGGCCGTAGCCGAAATACCGTACTAGGCGCAAACATCTCAACGCTTATGCCACCGCTAAAAGACGGACAACAGCCCCAGCCAACAGGCCAATCCAGCATCAGTTTTCTCGTTGGCCATCATGTGGAACTCCCCATCGAACGCCCTAACCAAACACGGATATGGGCAGAAATATCCGTCTCCCGCGTTGAGGCTGGCGAACAGCCCCTATATTTAATCATCGCCAAAAACATTACCCTTTCCAAAGTCCACAAAGTCCTGCGCTATCAGGTACTTAAGGCTCTGGCAGAGACAGAATCCCTGACTGAGGTCATGAAACTACTCTGCCAAGAAATTGAACGCATCGCGCCCGAAATTACCGCCACCATCACCCGCATCAACAATGACGGAACTTTGCACATGCTGGCCGCGCCAAGTTTTTCTGGCGAATACCAGCTCGCGGCTGAGGGGAGCGAAGAACCTAACCCGGTGGCATCTTCACAAAACATCGTTGTCCTCAACAGCGACCCCGTTCAAGTACAAGACATCGAAAACGACCCCACATGGGTTATCGGCAAAAAAGAAATCCTAGCAATGGGATACAAGGCATGCTGGATGCTTCCCATCAAAGAAGAGCACACCCAGCGAACCATCGGCGTCCTGACTTTTTACTACCGCACTTGCCGCCGGCCAAACAACTTGCACTCCAAACTGGCTGAAATATCTACTTCGCTGTGTGCGCTAGCGATGACGCGAGCGGAATCGCGGGCACGTATACACCATCTGGCTTTTTTCGACGACCTCACCAACCTGCCCAACCGTAGCCTGCTGCACATTCAGGCAAACCAAGCTATCGCACAAGCCACCCGCGACAACACGCAACTGGCCGTTCTTTTTATTGACATTGACCGTTTCAAGCAGGTCAACGACTCTTTAGGGCATCCTGCTGGGGATACTCTGTTGCGTATCGTCGCTACCCGTCTAAGCGAAGCGAAACGCCGGAAAGTCGACATCCTTAGCCGTTACTCTGGCGATGAATTCGTATTCATCCTTCCCAAATGTGACCGCGAACATGCCAGCGATTTTGCAATCAATCTGCTCGTTTCCCTTTCTGCCCCTTGCCAGATAGGCGAAGTCACCCTTACCCCAGCGGCCAGCATTGGCATCAGCCTGTTCCCGGACAATGGCCATGATTTGAACACGCTGATTCATGAAGCCGATATGGCCATGTACCAAGCCAAACAAAAAGGCCGGGGGTGTTTTAGTTTTTTCAGCGGCCAACTCAACCAACTCGCCAAAGAGCGTTTCACGCTCGAATCCAACCTGCGGTCGGCGCTCTCGGAAAATCGGCTCCGGCTATACTTCCAGCCCCAAGTCAACATTGAAACCCACCAGTTGCATGGAATCGAGGCGCTCGTGCGCTGGAACGATCCCGGTCTTGGGGATGTGCCGCCCTCCTGCTTCATCCCGCTGGCGGAAAAAAGCGGACTAATGAGTTCCCTGAGCCTGTGGGTTTTGAACGAAGCCTGCCGCCAGCTAGCGCAATGGCGGCAACACGGCCTCATCATCCCCTCTATCTCGGTTAATTTGTCACCCATTGATTTCCGCCATTTGAAGTTGCCGCAATATCTTGAAACCATCCTCCGCTCCCACGGCCTACTGCCCCATGATTTGCTAGTCGAAATTACCGAAGGCGTGTTGATGGATACCAACCCGAACACCATGAAAACGATTCACGACATCCACGCCCTTGGCGTAAGGCTGTCAATCGACGACTTCGGTACGGGCTATTCCAGTCTTGGCTATTTGCGCAATCTGCCCGTGCACGAACTCAAACTTGATAAATCCTTTGTGCATGACCTTGACCAAGGCCGGTCTACCCGCGCCCTAACCAATGCCATCATGCACATCGGCGACAGCATGGAACTTACCGTCGTCGCCGAAGGCGTCGAACACGCAAAACAACGGAACCTGCTCAAAGCCCAAGGCTACCAAATCATCCAAGGCTACCTGTTCTCCCCCCCGCTTCCGCCAAACAAACTGGAAACCTGGCTGGACCAAAACCTCTCCTTCACGCAATGGGAATGAAAATTTTCCTGTGTCTTTATGCCATAATTTGTCGGGTTTTTTTACATCCGCCTATTGACACCCGCAAGTTAGTGAAGGAAACAGAGCCGTATGATTGGACAAATTTCGGGCATTTTGCTTGAAAAAAAACCGCCGCAAATTCTCATTGAGGCAGGCAGCATCGGCTATGAAATCGACGTACCGATGAGCACCTTTTGCAGTCTGCCGGCTTGCGGCGAAAAAGTGACGCTCCGTACCCATTTCGCCGTGCGGGAAGACGGCCACTTCCTCTATGGCTTCTCCACAAGCGAAGAACGCGAGGTTTTCCGCCAGCTCATCAAAGTCTCCGGCATTGGTGCACGTACTGCCTTAGCGGTACTTTCCGGGTTGCCCGTCAGCGAATTAGCCCAAGCCATCGCACGCCAAGAAACGGGACGTTTAATGAAAATTCCCGGCATCGGCAAAAAAACCGCCGAGCGTATGCTCTTTGAACTACGCGGCAAGCTGGACGCCTTCACAGGAAGCGCCTCACCCGCGATTGCGTCCGGTATATCAATCCCTAGCCACAGTAGCGACATCCTCAACGCCCTACTTGCCTTGGGTTACAACGAGCGGGAAGCACACGCCGCCATGAAAATACTGGCAGAGGATGTGCCCGTTGCCGAAGGCATCCGTTTGTCACTCCGGCAACTGGCAAAAATGTAAACTTTCTTGTCGATTTTTTTTACATATTTTGTAACTTGCCTAATATTTCATATTACTATTCATATAGTTACAAACTGGCTCGCTTCCTGCTTTACTAGAGCGTCAAATTTCACTTGTCTTTCATAAAAGGATTCATCATGAACTTAATCCGCAAGTTAGCCGCAGCCAGTGTCCTAACGTTTGCCGCGTCAGCCTCCCAAGCGGCTGTCGTAGACAACTTCAATTACACGCTTGACCTGCAATGGCTCGGCGCCTCTTTCTCCAGCGGCAGTGTCAATAGCACGACAACCTTCACCCCAACCGAACTCAGTTGGGGTTACATCTACGGGGACTACAAAAACGGCTACTACAACCAGTACCCCGACTATGCGCGCAGCGCCTTGGTTATTTCCGACTCGACGGTCAAGGGAGCCATCTCAACCGATGGAAGTACGGTTAACGCCAATATGTTCACGCACTACAACAGTGTCATCAACGGTACCTACAAAACCCTAGAAAAAGCCCAATTGGCCGTGACGGTAAATCTAGGCGTTAATGGCGTCGGGACCGTACAAAACCTCACGACAATCTTTGACGTTTATTTCATTGAAACGCCCAACACGGGCGGGACGTGCGCGTGGGGACCCTGCGACAACGATATTTTCGCAATCCTCTCCGTCGATCCCAAACTCAATGACCTCACCCGCTCCTTTACCTACAACGGGCAAGAGTATTCATTCAGTTATTTCGAGACAACCGCTAACCTCAACCCGCTTTCCTCTACCGCATGTGCCGCCGCCGGCGTCAACGGCGCGTGTTACGGGTTCACAACGCTCGAAGGTAACAATACAACCGTGAAGTTCGCCCTGTCGGTTACGGCGGTTCCCGAACCAGAAACCTACGCCATGATGCTGGCAGGTCTGGGTCTAATCGGTGCAGTGGTTCGTCGGCGTCGTACCCCCCGTAGCTAAAACATAGCACTCAAGCCTAACGTAAAAATATCGGGGTCTGGTGGAAGTCACCAGACCCCGAATTTTTTATCCTTCTCCTGTACGCCCCGCACAAAGCACATAAGGTAGAATACGCGCCCTTTCCCCGTTGCACCCTTGCGGCAAATCCCCCCATGCAGTACCTAGGTTTTACCCTGCGCAACAATCTCTTTGTCGCGCCGATGGCTGGAATCACAGACCGTCCTTTCCGCATGTTATGCCGGCGCATGGGCGCAGGTCTGGCTGTCTCCGAAATGGTGACTTCCAATTCCCTGCTCTACGGCAGTGCCAAAACACGCCGCCGCGCCAACCATGAGGGAGAACCTGCCCCTATCGCGGTGCAGATTGCCGGCGCCGACCCCGCGATGCTGGCAGAAGCCGCCCGCTACAACGCCAAGCGGGGCGCACAAATCATCGACATCAACATGGGCTGTCCGGCCAAAAAAGTATGTAACGTCATGGCGGGGTCGGCGCTCATGCAGGACGAGGCGCTTGTCGCCCGCATTCTTAGCGCCGTCGTGCGTGCCGTGCCAGAAACACCCGTCACGCTCAAAATGCGCACGGGCTGGAACCGCGCCCACAAAAACGCCCTATCTATTGCCCGCATTGCCGAGGAATGCGGCATCCGCGCCATCGCTATTCATGGCCGCACCCGCGCCGACCAATACACGGGCGAAGCCGAATACGACACCATCGCCGAAGTAAAAAGCCAAGTTAGCATCCCCGTCATCGCCAACGGCGATATTGATTCTCCCGAAAAAGCCCGCCACATCCTCAACTACACCGGCGCGGACGGCCTGATGATTGGCCGTGCGGCGCAGGGTCGCCCTTGGATTTTTCGGGAAATCGAACACTTTCTGGCCACCGGCACATCGCTGCCCTCATCCAAGGTCAGTGAAATCCACGCAATCTGCCGCGCCCATCTGGCAGACATCCTCGCGTTCTATGGCGAAGAAACTGGCACCAAAATCGCCCGCAAGCACATTAGCTGGTACACACGCGGGCTTGCCGGCTCAGCCACATTCCGTCACGCCATGAACCAGATTAGCGACCCAAAACACCAAGCTGCCGTGGTCGACGAATTCTTTGAGCGTTTGTCCGAAAAAAGTGACATACTAAATTGTCACGCAATAAATAAAGCCGAAACATTACGGGAACTGGCCGCATGAACCCCTGCCGCAACAATGAAATCGCTGATGCCGTCATGCGCACGCTACGGCAATATTTTCATGACCTTGATGGCGAAAAACCCGTGGCAATCTACGACATGGTCATGAAATGCACCGAAAAATCCCTGCTTCAATTCGTGCTTGAGCGCGTTGGGGAAAACCAAAGCAGCGCCGCTCAATTACTGGGCATCAACCGCAATACCCTGCGCCGGAAACTCACCGAATACGGTTTGCTGTAACGCTGCCCCATCCCGCCGTCTCACGCAGCCCGCTTTTTTCATTTCTACGCACACCAAGATGAAAATTTCCCAAGCCCTCATTTCTGTCTCCAACAAACAAGGCATTCTCGAATTCGCCCAAGGGCTTGATGCCCTTGGCGTTAAATTGCTCTCCACCGGCGGCACGGCAAAACTGCTAAAAGACGCCGGACTCCCCGTTGTTGAAGTAGGTGACTACACCGGCTTTCCAGAAATGCTCGATGGCCGGGTCAAAACCCTGCATCCCAAAATCCACGGCGGCATTCTCGCCCGCCGCAGCGTACCGGAGCATATGGCTACGCTTGCCGCGCACGGCATCCCCGCTATCGATTTGGTATGTGTCAACCTCTACCCATTCAAAGAAACCATCGCCAAACCCGCCGTGACGCTAGAAGATGCCATTGAAAACATCGACATCGGCGGCCCCGCGATGGTGCGCTCCGCCGCTAAAAATTACGAAAGCGTGGCCATCGTCACCGACCCGGCAGACTACCTCCCGCTGTTGTCTGAAATGCAGAAAAACAACGGCGCATTGCAACAGGCAACACGCTTCAATCTCGCCAAAAAAGCCTTCGTCCACACTGCCCGTTACGACGGCATGATTGCCAACTGGCTCACTGCCGCGCCTGAAGGCATCGAAAACGCCCCCGCCTCCCCTGCCCCGGCTCCGGCAACTTTTCCCGAACGCCTACAACTGGCCTTTGACCGCTTTGAAACCTTGCGTTACGGCGAAAACCCTCATCAAACAGCCGCTTTCTACCGCGAACCGCAAGCGGCGGCGGGCGGCATCGCAACCTACCGCCAACTGCAAGGCAAACCGCTTTCCTACAACAACATCGCTGATTCCGACGCCGCATGGGAATGCGTCAAAACCTTCCCTGAACCCGCCTGCGTCATCGTCAAACACGCCAATCCTTGCGGCGTTGCTATCGCCCCCAATCTGCTTGCCGCCTATCAAAATGCATTCAAAACCGATTCCACCTCTGCCTTCGGCGGCATCATTGCCTTCAACGCCACGGTTGACGCTAATGTGGTCGAAGCCATGAGCGAGAGAAAGCATTTCGTCGAAGTGCTCATCGCCCCCGCCTTCACCAAAGCCGCCAAAACATTGCTACAAGCCAAACAAAACCTGCGCGTTCTGGAAGTTCCCATCGCCAGCAGCCCACAACTAGAATTCAAACGTATCGGCGGCGGCTTACTTGTTCAGACGCCGGATACTTTCAACGTCACGCCGGATACCCTAAAAGCCGTTACCCAAAAAACGCCAACGCCCCATCAAATCAAAGACCTGCTTTTTGCTTGGCGCGTGGCCAAATTTGTTAAATCGAATGCCATCGTTTTTTGCGGCGATGGTATGACCCTAGGCGTAGGTGCCGGCCAAATGAGCCGTGTTGACTCCACCCGCATCGCCAGCATCAAAGCGGATAACGCTGGGTTATCGCTCGCGGGTTCCGTGGTGGCGTCAGATGCTTTTTTCCCTTTCCGCGACGGCATAGACGTACTCGCCAGCGCGGGGGCGGCCGCAGTCATACAGCCCGGCGGTTCCGTGCGCGATGAAGAAGTTATCGCCGCCGCCAATGAACACGGCCTAGCAATGGTCTTTACGGGATTCCGGCACTTCCGGCACTGATTCCCGCTTTCCCAATTCTAAGGACAACCCCAATGAAACTTCTCGTGATTGGTTCTGGTGGGCGTGAACACGCCATCGCATGGTGTTTGGCCCGGACACGCGGCCTGCAAAAAATCTACGTTGCGCCCGGCAATGCGGGAACCTGCATGGAACGCGAACTCGAAAACCTGCCGATTACCGACCCTAACGAACTGGCTGAATTTGCCGCCGCCAACAAAATCCATTTAACCATCGTTGGCCCCGAAGCCCCGCTAGCGGCAGGCATCGTCGACATTTTCCGGGCACGGGGATTAAGGATATTTGGCCCCACCAAAGCCGCCGCCCAACTCGAATCCTCCAAAGACTTTGCCAAACGGTTCATGGCCCGGCACAACATCCCGACGGCCGCATTCGAGACTTTCACAGATGCCCAAAGCGCACACGCTTACGTAGACAAACAAGGCGCGCCCATCGTCATTAAAGCCGACGGCCTAGCAGCGGGCAAAGGCGTTGTGGTAGCCCAAACACTCAAAGAAGCCCACGCCGCCATCGACGCCATGCTAGGCGGCGACACTCCCGGCGCACGAATCGTTATCGAAGAATTCCTCGACGGCGAAGAAGCCAGTTTCATTGTCATGGTCGACGGCAAAAACGTACTGGCGCTGGCCTCCAGCCAAGACCACAAACGCATCGGCGACGGAGACACAGGCCCCAACACCGGCGGCATGGGCGCGTATTCCCCTGCCCCGGTCGTCACGCCCAGCATCCACGCCAAAATCATGCGCGAAGTCATCAATCCCACCGTCAAAGGCATGGCGCTTGAAGGCAACCCCTACGTCGGTTTTCTGTACGCGGGCCTGATGATTGGCAAAGACGGCAGCGTCAAAACACTAGAATTCAACTGCCGCATGGGGGACCCCGAAGCCCAGCCCATCCTTATGCGCCTAAAAACCGATTTCTTAAAACTGCTAGACCACGCTGTTAGCGGCAAACTCGACAAAGTAGAAGCCGAGTGGGATTTGAACGTTGCCCTAGGCGTTGTGCTGGCTTCCGCCAAATATCCGGGCGAGCCGCGCACCGGCAACATCATCAAGGGAATTCCCCCCTACAACAGCTTCGGCGATGACGCCCACCTCTTCCACGCCGGGACGGCGCTCAACAAAACCGGAAAAACCGTCACATCCGGCGGCCGAGTCCTTTGCGTCACAACCTTAGCCGTTAATGTCCGCGCCGCCCAGAAACGGGCCTATGAAATTATCGAAAACATCTCTTTCACCGGCATGCAGTTCCGCCGGGACATCGGTAATCGGGCAATTAACCGCAAGCCTTAAACAGTTATCGGCTAATTTGGAATGCCGCGCCATTGGAATGCCGCGCCAAATTAGCCGATAACTGAAATTCATCAGGGGCAAATAATTTTTTGCCCCTGGCGTGTCGTTACTCTTTCCCCTTCACCCACTCCTTCACGCTCCGCAACGCATCCGAGAGTTTGTGCGGCTGGGTGCCGCCCGCCTGTGCCATATCTGCCCTGCCGCCGCCTTTGCCGCCGACTTGCTGGGCGATGAAGTTGGCGAGTTCACCGGCTTTGAGGCGGTTTGTTAAGTCGGCTGTTACGCCCGTGATAAGGCTTACTTTTTCGTCGCGGACGGTGGCTAGGACAATCGCGGCGCTCTTGAGCTTGTTTTTGAGCTTGTCCAGTATTTCGCGCAAGCTCACTGGGTCAGCATCTTCCAGCGTGGCAGAGAGCACCGTTGTGCCGTCAATTTCAATCGCTTGCGCGGCAAGTTCTTCAATTTGGCTGTTCGTCAGTTTGGACTTTAGGCGGCTAATTTCTTTTTCAAGCGCCTTGGTCTGTTCAATCAAGCTAGAAACACGCTCCGCCACGGCTTCGGGCTGGGTTTTGAGCAGCGCGGCAATCCCGTTGACGCGCTGTTCCTGCGTTTGCGTGTAATGCAGGGCGTTTTCGCCGGTCACGGCTTCCACGCGGCGTACCCCTGCGGCAATGCCCGATTCGGAGAGAATTTTGAATAGGCCAATGTCTCCGGTACGGGTAACGTGTGTGCCGCCGCACAATTCTTTGGAAGTGCCGATACTCAACACGCGCACGGTTTCGCCGTATTTCTCGCCAAACAGCATCATCGCGCCGGATTTTTGGGCTTGCTCCAGCGGCATGATGGTGGCATTGGTTTCGGTATTGCGGAGAATTTCAGCGTTGACCAAAGTTTCTACTTCGCGGATTTCATCAGTGCTCATCGGCGCGTTATGGGCAAAGTCGAAACGGGTTTTGAAAGAATCAACTAACGAGCCTTTTTGCTGCACATGCCCCCCCAGCACTTCGCGCAAAGCCTTGTGCATGAGGTGAGTCACAGAATGGTTGCGGGCCGTGGCGGCACGGGCCGCTACATTGACTTTTGCGCTGACTTCGTCGCCCACACGCAAAACCCCCGTTTTGACGATGCCATGATGGCCAAATACCGCCGCCTGAATTTTTTGGGTATCTTCCACCGCAAAAATCGCCGCGCCCCGAAGCTCGCCCACATCACCCGCCTGTCCGCCGGATTCGGCATAAAAAGGCGTGTTATCAAGCACAACAACCCCCAAATCGCCTTCCAGCAATTGGGCGGCGGGAATGCCATCTTTATAGAGCGCAAGGATTTTGGCGTTGGCTTCCAGTGTCTCGTAACCTTGGAAGGCCGTCTCCGAGCCGGAATACTCCAAGCCAGCGGACATCTTGAACTTGCCTGCGGCACGGGCTTGCTCTTTTTGCCGCGCCATCGCGGCATCGAACGCGGCAACATCAACCGTAACCCCGTATTCGCGGCAAACATCGGCGGTCAGGTCAAGCGGGAAGCCGAAAGTGTCATGCAGTTTGAAGGCAAGTTCGCCGCTGAAAACTTTTGTTTCCGCTGTAGTTCCGGGTTTGAAACCCGCCCCTACGCCCATCGCGGCCAATTCGGTTTCCAGCATCGCCATGCCGTGCTCGATGGTGGCAAAAAACCGTTCTTCTTCGGCTTTCAGCACTTCTACGATGCGTTTCTCACCCGAAACAAGTTCCGGGTAAGCCCCGCCCATTTCCTTAGCCAAATCCGGCACGAGGCGATGGAAAAACGCAGCCCGCGCACCGAGTTTGTAACCGTGGCGGATGGCCCGCCGGATAATCCGCCGCAACACATAGCCGCGCCCTTCGTTGCCGGGAATCACGCCGTCGGCAATCAAAAAAACACAGGCGCGGATATGGTCCGCCAGCACCTTGAGGCTAGGACTCGCCATATCGGCAGCGGAAGTTTCCCGCGCCGCCGCTTTAATGAGGTTCTGGAAAAGGTCAATCTCGTAATTGGAATGCACCCCCTGCAACACGGCAGAAATGCGCTCCAGCCCCATACCGGTATCCACGCTGGGGCGCGGCAGCGGGTGCATCACGCCCGACTCGTCGCGGTTAAACTGCATGAAAACGTTGTTCCAGATTTCGATGTAGCGGTCCCCATCTTCATCCGGCGTCCCGGGCAGGCCGCCGGGAATGTCTGGACCGTGGTCGTAAAAAATTTCGGTACAAGGCCCGCAAGGCCCGGTGTCGCCCATCATCCAAAAATTATCGGAAGCGTAACGCGCCCCTTTGTTATCGCCGATACGAATCACGCGCGCCGGGGCCAGCCCAATTTCTTTCGTCCAAATGTCAAAGGCTTCGTCATCTTCGGCATAAACGGTAACGTACAGCTTTTCTTTCGGCAGCCTGAATACTTCGGTCAGCAACTCCCAAGCGTAGCGAATCGCGTCCCGCTTGAAATAATCGCCAAAAGAAAAGTTGCCCAGCATCTCAAAAAAAGTGTGATGCCGGGCGGTATAGCCTACGTTTTCCAAATCGTTATGCTTGCCCCCCGCCCGCACACATTTCTGTGAAGTGGTAGCGCGGGTATAGGGGCGCTTGTCAAAGCCAAGAAACACATCTTTGAACTGGTTCATGCCCGCATTAGTGAAAAGCAGCGTGGGGTCGTCAAGGGGCACAAGCGAACTGGACGTAACGATACGGTGGCCTTTGGACTCAAAGAATTTCAGGAACTTTTCGCGGATTTCGGCGGCTTTCATGGGGTTCGCCCTAGCAGGATTTTGATGTTGGTAGCCCCGGCAGAAAGGCCACGGGCAGAACGCGGCAGTTTATCATGCGCGCCTAACCACAAAAACCGCTCCAACCCGGATAAAAACATGGCACACCGCATCACAAGGATTTACACCCGCACGGGCGACGCCGGACTCACCGGGCTAGGCAACGGGACCCGCGTTCCTAAAGACGACGCCCGTATCCACGCCCTCGGCGAAGTTGACGAAACCAACGCAGCAATTGGCCTGATTCTGGCTGAAAACCTGCCCGACGACGTGCGGGCGCTGCTCACCGGCGTACAGCACGACTTGTTCAATCTTGGCGGCGAAGTCTGTATCCCCGGCACAAGCATGCTGGCCGCGCAGCAGGTCAAACATCTGGAAAAAGCCATCGACCGCTACAACGCCGAACTCAAACCGCTGCGGGATTTCATCCTCCCCGGCGGCTCCCGCGCCGCCGCACAAGCGCACCACGCCCGCACAGTCTGCCGCCGCGCCGAGCGCGCATTGGTCACGCTGGCCAACACCGAACACATCAACGCCCCCCCGCGCCAGTACCTCAACCGCCTCTCGGATTTGCTCTTCGTGCTAGGCCGTGTGCTAAACCGCGCATCGGGAAGCGGGGATGTGCTGTGGAAGAAGAAGCAGGATGAGCCGGTGTAGATACCGTCCCCGCCGTCAAGCCACCACAGAACGTCCGTCATGGCGAGCGTAGCGAAGCAATCCATGTCGCTGCTATTCCGCTCTCAACGGACTGCCCCCGCTCTCCCGCATTGGGGGGAACAACGTATTGCAAAACAACATGTAGGGACGTTGCATGCAACGTCCCTACGGCGGGGTTGCGCACGGGACGGTAGATAACAAGGGTACGGCGTAAAAATTAACGTAGGTACCGTCTCTGCCCTCAAGCCATTGCAGAACATTCGTCATTGCGAGCGTAGCGAAGCAATCCATG
>JAIRPB010000012.1 GCA_031257305.1 Azoarcus sp. | reverse complement strand
GCCTCTCCCGCCACCCTTGCGGGGCGGCTATTATCAACCCGCGTGATGGTGGGGGTTGGGCTGATTAGCTATAGCGCGTATTTGTGGCACTGGCCTTTATTTGCTTTTGCCCGCATTGCCTCTCCCATCCAATCGAGAATTGTTTTCGTATTTTTGGCTGTGTTGTCGCTTGGTTTGGCTTGGTTTTCATGGCGGTTTGTAGAGCGGCCTTTCCGCAATCGGCAATTATTCAAGCGGCGGCAAATATTCCGCTTTGCCGCCGTGGCAGGCTGCTCTTTGGCTGTGATGGGCGGCATCGGTTTCAATGGGCTTGCCTCCCGTTTTAAGGCGGAGGATGCGGATTTGATGGTTCCTTTGGTTAAAGACGCAGAGTATGTTAGGGCGCGTTACTCCCAATTGAAAATCAATACGAATTTCAGCGGCGCAGGTAAATTAAAGGTGTTTTTGTTGGGTGATAGTTATTCTCAAGATTTCCTAAATATGATGGTAGAAGCGGATTTATTTCCAGAGGCGGAAATACAGCCGCGGTATATATCAGCGGCATGTCAGATTTATTTTGGGAAAGAAAACGGTTTGGAGCTTATTCCAAAAATAAGCCGAGACTATTGCGAGAAGCAGATATACAACCCCAATTTTTATCCAAGTATCCAGCCTTTGATACAAAGCGCGGACATTATTGTGCTTGCGTTTTCATGGATAGAATGGTCTGCCCGACGTTTGCCGGAAACCATCGAAAACCTTCATATTCCTGATTCGGCGCGGCTTATCGTGATTGGCAGAAAGAGTTTTGGCCCTATCCGGCGGTTGGATTATCTGGGATTGTCTCCACAGGAAAAGGCAGGAATTAAAAATCGCGTCCCTAATAATAATTATCAAACTAACGAGGTGATGCGAGAAAACTTAAAGAAAATACCAAATGTTGAATTCGTGGATTTATATCGCCTTATCTGCGGCGAGAATAGCTATGATTGCCCGGTATTCTCGCCGGAAGGGAAATTGCTGTCCTACGATGGTTCCCATTTGGCCAGAAGCGGGGCGCAATACATCGGCGCATTGCTGAAAAGCCATCCTGCTTTTAATCAAAAATAACACCAGCGGCCTGCGGCATCTTCATCGCTTTCATCCTTCGTGCCGGGGCGGCATTCTGCCGTTCACCCCTGCAAAACTGCCGCGCTGTCTGTCCGGCACGTCTGCGGCAACAGGTGGCAGAACGTAGCTCTACGGGGAAATGCCGTTCGCACAACGGCACGTCTGAAGCCATCTGTTGCCTTCCGGCATATTTTTGTCAGGCGGTGAAATAGGTGTTGACTTTAGCATAACGCATGGTATTGTTCCGGCATTCAAGCAAAAGCCATACGGAATATGCCTACAAAATTCGCCCTCTTTCTTGTTGTGATTCCTGCGTTACTTTCTGGGTGTGCGCAGTGGCCGCAGGCTCGTGAACCTGCGAGGGAGGGCGGGCATATCCGGGCAGGTGAAACGCATAAACGGGCACAGGCCGTGCCGAAAACGCCGGATACGTCCGGCATATCCCGTCAAATAGGCGAGGGTGAAATTGCCCATGCGCCTGAAGCGGTTCCCGTTCCTCTTCCCCTTCCTATTCCTAATCAAGCCGCCGCGCCTGTTTATTCGTTAGATGTCCGTCTAGCCCCGGTGGAGCAGGTGCTCTCTGCCTTAGCGCGTGACCAGCGGATTGGCCTTGAACTGCATCCCGGCGTGGGCGGGCTGGTGAGTTTGAGCGTGTTTAATCTTCCGTTGCCGCAACTCATTGAGAGCCTTTGTTTGCAAGCGGGGCTGCGTTGCGAGTTTGACGGGCGGCGCTTGGCGGTGATGCCTGACGCGCCTTTTCTGCAAGCGTACCGGGTGGATTACGTCAACCTTTCTAGGGATATGAACGGCGCGGTGGCAACCAGTACGCAGATTGCGACCAGTAGCAGTGCGGTTGACCCCAAAGGCGGGAGCGTTCCTAGCGGCGGCAATGCTTCGCTCACGCAAATTGCCACAAAGGGCGCTAATCATTTTTGGGAAACGCTAGAAAACAATATCCGCACCTTGCTGAAAGAGCATGAGCGCCTTGTCCGCAAACCGTCTTGTGAGGCTCTGCGTACCCGCGCCGGGGGCGCGGAGGCGCCCTGCGCCAGCACGGAAGATGCCGCTTTTGTGGTGAGCAACCGGGAAACCGGCGTGCTGATGGTTTTTGCCAGCGCCAGCCAGCATCGCAAAGTGGCTGAATTCATCCAGCTAGTACAGGGCGCGGCGCGGCAACAAGTGATGGTGGAGGCCACTATTGTTGAAGTGACGTTGTCTGATGGCTATCGCCAAGGCATTGACTGGAGCCGCCTCACTTTGCCCACGATGCGGCTGAACCCACGCGGCGCAAACGACAACAGCGCCGCCCTGCCGTCGTTTTCGTATTTGTCGGGAACGCTAGATGTGCAGTTGGATTGGTTGGAAACATTTGGCACGGTGAAGGTGCTTTCTAGCCCAAAACTTTCGGTGCTCAACAACCAAACGGCCTTGCTCAAGGTGGTGGAAGAAGTTGTTTATTTTCAGGTGGAAGCCTCCACCACCGAATACGGCGGCACGAGCGACCGCGAAAAAGTGACGGCCACCACGCGCGCGCAGTCGGTTTCTGTGGGTTTGGTGATGGCGCTCACGCCGCAGATTGGGCGCGACGGTGAAATCATCCTCGGTGTGCGCCCCACAATTTCTAGCATTTCCGGCTACAAGGATGACCCCAACCCCACGCTAGGCAATATCCCAAACCGTGTGCCGCAAATTAGGACGCGGGAAATGGAATCCGTGCTCCGTCTGGCGGATGGCGAAGTCGCGGTTTTGGGCGGGCTGATGGAGGACAAGCTGGGCACCGATACAGGGCGCATTCCCCTATTGGGCGCGATACCGCTGTTGGGCGAATTGTTCACGAGAAGGGACAACAGCCTCCACCGCACGGAACTGGTTATTTTTTTGCGGCCCCGGCTTATCAAAGATATTGGCAATGATTACGCGCCGGAGCGCGGCTTGCTTCCAGATACGGCTTTTTTGCGGCACAACGCGCCATGAATGTAAAGGATTCTTTCCCCGCTGTCATACCTATTGGGCAAACGCTGCTAAACGCGGGGCTGATTGGGCATGACCAGCTACGCATCGCACTGCACGAGCAAAGCCACAAACGCCAGCCGCTGGGACAGCTTTGCGTGGAAATGGGCTTTATTTCTGAAGCCATGCTGCGCGATGCCCTCTCAAAACGCCTTGGGCGGCAGGCTGTTGAACTCTCCGGCATTGTGGTGGACGCGGCCACGCTGGCGCTTGTGCCTGAAGCACTGGCCCGCCGGTATAACGTGCTGCCGGCATTTTTAGATGAGGCGGCCGCCACGCTAACGGTGGCGATGTCTAACCCGCATGACCTCGTGGCGTTGGATGCGCTGGCCGCGCACTGCGGCTCAGCCCTGCGTCTGGTGCCGGCGCTGGCGGCTGAATCTGAAATCCGCGAAGCCATTGACCGGCACTACGGCTATCGCTTGGCGATTGACGACATTCTTCAAGAACTCGAAACCGCCGCGACGCCGTCCGTAGCCTATGGGGCCCATGAACGCGGGCATCCGGTGATGCGCTTGGTGGATGCGCTATTGGTGGATGCGGTAAAGGCCACGGCATCGGATATTCATTTTGAGCCTGAACCCGGTTTTCTGCGGATACGTTACCGGATTGACGGGCTGCTTCAGCAGGTGCGCTCTCTGCACCTCGGGCATTGGGCGGCAATGGCCGTGCGCATCAAAGTGATGGCCGGGTTGAATATCGCGGAAGCCCGCGCCCCGCAGGACGGGCGGGTATCGCTGACGGTGGCGGGGCGGGCGGTGGATTTTCGCGTTTCCACGCTGCCGACCCTGCACGGCGAAAATGTGGTGCTGCGTGTGCTTGACCGGCGGCGCGGTATTGTGCCGCTTAGCCAGATTGGGTTTTGCCCGGAGCGGATGGCTTCTGTGGAGCGGATGTTAGCCCGCCCTGAAGGGCTGATTCTGGTCACAGGCCCTACCGGCAGCGGTAAAACCACCACCCTCTACGGCATGCTCGACCACTTGGATGATGAAGCCGTCAACATCATGACGTTGGAAGACCCCGTGGAAATTCCCGTGGCGCGCATTCGCCAGACTGCCATCAACGAATCGGCGCGAATCGGTTTTGCCACAGGCGTCCGCGCCCTGTTGAGACAAGACCCGGACATCATCCTGATTGGCGAAATACGCGACACTGAAACGGCTGAAATGGCTATCCGTGCCGCGATGACCGGGCATCGTGTGCTGGCTACCCTGCACACCAATTCTGCCCTCGGTGCCCTGTCGCGCCTTGCGGATTTGGGCGTCCGCCCCGCGATGCTGGCGGGCAATTTAAGCGGCATTATCGCGCAGCGCCTTGTCCGGCGGCTGTGCCCAGAATGCCGCCGTCTGGCTCCGGCCAGTGACGGAGAATGCCATCGTCTTGGGTTGCCGGACGGGGCAGGGGGCGACGGGCTGATTCTTGCTCATGCCCAAGGCTGTCCGGCTTGCGGCGAGCGGGGGTATCGGGGGCGGTTGCCGATTTTTGAAGTCTTGGAAGTAGACAGTGCGCTTGATGAGCGCCTTGCCGCCGGGGCGAGTCCTGCCGAAATCGCGCAAGCGGCTCGTTCCGTGGGATTCCTTGGGCTTGGGGAAGATGGCCGCCGCAAGGTGCAAGCGCGCCATACGTCGCCCGAAGAACTATTCCGTGTTTTAGGGCCTCTCGCGCCCCCACAGGCCATCCGGGGGTGTGACGAATGACTTTGTACCGCTACCGTGCCTGCAACAAAACCGGGCATATCGTGCAGGGCGAATCAAGCGCCGCCCAAGCGGCGGAACTCGAAACCCGGTTACTACGGCGCGGGCTGGAGCCGCTCTCCATTCAGCCGGCGCGATGGCTAATGCTGTTTGGGCCGCGCCGTGTGCCGAGGCGCGAACTCATCCATTTTTGCTTTCATCTTGAACAGATGTTAGGGGCCGGCGTACCGGTGCTTGAGGCACTGGCGGATTTTGCCGAGGGGCAGGCGCACGCAAACATCAAAGCCATTGCCGGGGATTTATACGCCGAAGTCGAGCGGGGCCAGCCGCTCTCGAAGGCTATGCAGCAGCATCCGCAAACGTTTGACGAAGTGTTTAGAAGCATGCTCCGGGCGGGCGAATCGTCAGGGGATTTAGTGCCCATCTTGCGCCAGCTGGCCGCTGACCTTTCCCGTGCGGACGAACTCCGTGCCCAAGCCCGCAAAGCCGCGATTTATCCGGTTGTTGTGGGGATTGTGCTTTCTGCGGCGGTGTCTGTCGCGCTCACGCAAGTCGTGCCGCAAATCGCTACTTTGTTTCGGAGCACAGGGCAGGAACTGCCCCTTTCAACCCGTTTGCTGGTGGGGTTCTCGGATGGTTTCAGGCACTACGGGGGAGTTGTGGCGCTGGCGTTTATCTTTCTGGCGGCGGCGGTTTTGACGGCCTCAAAGCGGCAGCCGCGCTTTCGGCTCTGGTTGCATGCCGTGGCGTTGCGCCTGCCGTTTTTGGGACCGATTAGGCAACGTCTGGCGTTAGCGCGCGCGGCCAGTTTGCTGGGGATGCTCTACGCCAGCGGCATTACAGTGATTGATGCGCTGGGCAGTGCCGCACGCGCCACGCCTAACCCGGTGATACGGCATGGCATCGAGGCGGCCGGCGAACACATCTCTGCCGGCCGGGGCATTGCAAATGCTTTTGAGAGCACGGGGCTGTTTCCCGGTCTTGTGATACGGATGTTGCGGATTGGCGAGCAGACAGGGCGGCTCGATACCTCCCTAGGGCAGCTCGTCCATTTTTACGAACGGGATGCCCGCGAAGCCATTGAGCGTCTGCAAGCCGCCATTGAACCCATGATGACCGTTGTCATGGGGCTGCTGATGCTCTGGATTGCCATTGCCGTTTTGGGGCCGGTGTACGAACTCATCACCCATTTGCCCATATGAAACTGAAACGAAAAATCCGGCACTCACTCGTCATTGGGGCGCAAGGGCTAGACATCTGGCGGCATAACGGGAGCCGCGCCGAGCACGAAATGCGGATTGCCGTGCAGGACGAAAAAACGCATCCAAAACTGCAAACATGGCTGGCGGGCGGAAAACGGCAGTGCGTCATCGTGGCGGATATGGACGACGAACGTCATATATTTGAACGCTTGCCGCGCACGGGCCGCGCCGACCGTCAGCATCTTATCCGCCGGAAATTAGCACAGCATTTTCCCGACGCCGCAATGACCCGCGCAACGCTGCTGCCTCCGGCCTTGGGCGGTTCCCAGCACAGCCCGGTCCTGTTTTCCGCCATTGCCCCCCAGCAGCACGTCAGCCTGTTTCTGGATGCTGTGGCTAAGGCCGCGAACCAAGCCAATATAGATGTGCGCTGCGTCACCAGCATTCCCTTTCTAATAGAACATTGGTTTTGCCGCCAGCAGGGTTTTCCACCCCAAGCCCTGCTGCTAAGCCTCGGGGCGGGCGGGATGCGGCAGATGTTTTTTCGGGAGCGGCGGATGGTTTTCTCGCGTGTCATTTCAGCGCGGGCATCAACGCTTGACGACTGTCTGCCTATTTACCGTGATGAGTTGATGCAAACTTTGGCTTGGCTCGCGTCGCAAGGGCTGGCAGAAGGGACGCCGCCCATTTTGGTACTGGCGGCGGCAAACGAGCTTTCTGTTTTGCGGGAACTGGCGTTATCCGCCAGCGGCAGCATGGAATTTATTGATTTGGCGTCGTTTTCAAGTGACGCCAACTTTCTTTCCCTTGCCCTGCAAGAGTCGTGGCATCGCGCAATAGCGCACTACGGCTATCCGCCGCTGTGCCGCCCGCGCCGACTTGCCACGGCGCGGCGTGCCCTGTGGCTGACGGCGGCCGCAGTGGGTTCTCTCGGCGTATTGGCGGCGGCAAATAGTTTTATCGATGCCCAAAATTTGTGGCAAGAAGCAGGGCGCTTCAACGCTGAACACCGCGCACTTCAAAACGAACTCAAACAAATCACCGCACAGAGTCGCCCCGAACCCGGCAAAGATTTTCCCGCTTGGCTTGAACAGGCAGAGCGCATTGCCAATGAACAGGGCATTTCCCCAGAAAACGTCTTGCAAGCCGTTGCCCGTTTGCTAGGCGAAGCGCCTTGGGCGCAACTGGAATTACTCGTCTGGAAAAAAGCCCCTCCCGCGCAAAAAACAGCCACGGCCAGCGCCCAAGAAAACCGCCCCGTGATGGCGGCACTTGAACTGGATATCACGCTCATGGGAAATGCGCCGCCGCCCCATGTTGCGGCTGACGCCTTGCTTGCGTACTGGCAACGCCAGCAAGGCACTGAAATACAACTGCATATTGAACCCGGCATGTTGCCAACGGGAATTAAGCTCACGCTGAATTTGCCCTTGCTAAAAGGAAATACGCCATGAACATGGCAATACCCGCATCGCTACTCTCCCGCCCGCAAGCGGGGCGCATGTTGCTGGGATTGCGTAAGGCGTTGTCCGTTTGCGCGCTTTCGTTAGTTGTGGCGTGTTTGCTCTGGGGATTGTCGGCTTTTGAACAAACCCGCGCACAAACACAGCGGGATCATGCCCGTGCGGATGTGCAGAAAATGACCATGCAGATAGCCACGGCCCGTGAAACCGAAGCGGCGCGGGAGGCGCGCACAAAACGTTTCGCCGTGCTGAAAACCATGCTGGAAGCCCGTTCGCAGACAGAAGCCGAATTGGAAAAACAACTCCGCCAGCGGCTATCCGGGCAAACCGGTATTTCTAGCCTTGTTATCAGTGTTTCGTCCGCCAGTCCCGCATTTCCTGCGGCAGAGGGCATTCCCGTGATGAAGGTTTGCTCCGTGCAGGTTGAAGCCGGTGTGCTGCACGAAGAAATGTTATTCACAATCAATAATATTGTTACAGCCCCGCCCCTGCGCATGATTCCCAAAGGATGCGCTGTCCACCGGAAATCTGCCGATGAGTCCGCCGCGTTGTGGGCACGTTGTGAGTTTGATTGGGTGGTGCTTGGACCGAGTGCTGATTCATGACGTGAGCAACTCAAAATGAAATTTCTCATCCTCTTTTTGCAGTTAATGCTTTTAGCCTATCCCGCCGCTGCTTTAGAACGGGAACCGCCGCCCGTGCCGCCAAAAAACGCTCTCGCTAAATTAGACGGGCGCGTTTTTTTTACGGCCGCCGAACGGCGGGCAATGGAAACAAAGCCCCCGCAAATCGTCGTCCCGCCCGCGCTGCCGTCCCCGCCGCCATCCGTGCGCCGATTTGACGGGGCTTTATGGCGTGATGGCCATATCGTTGCTTTATGGTTTGACAAAGCCACTGTCGACCCCGCCCGTGAACCCGCTATCCGCCTAAAAAACGGCCTGCCGGAGATGCGTGTTTCCGGGCATGCCCAACCCTTGTTGCCGGGCCAGCCTGTGCAAAACGCGAAGCCATGACGCCATTCACTGATACGCCGGTTTTTTGCCGCCGCCGTTGGGAAACAGGCAGTGCGCTATTGGCTGTAGCCATTTTCATGTTGCTTGTGGCATGCGTTGTGCTGGTGGCCGCTGAACATCTATTGCGTCAGGCTGAACGGTGGAATGAGGCCACAAGCATGGCCTCGCTGGCCGGGGCGCGGGAAGCGTTAATCGGCTACGCCTTGGGCTATCCTGATACGCACCCGGGCCAAGGGATGGGGTATCTGCCTTGCCCCGACAAAAGCAATGACGGCTCTGTTTCCCTTGGCGCTTGCAATGCCAGAGACCACGGCGCAATGGGGCGTTTGCCCTATCGCACGTTAGGTTTGCCAGTTTCCCTCGATGGCGCGAGGCAATGCCTATGGTATGCCGTAGCTGGCAGTTTCAAAAACAATCCTAAGGCGCTGGCGCTCAATTGGGATAGCCCCGGGCAATTCCGTGTGGTGGATACCTCCGGCCAGCCCGTGAGCGGGGAAGGGCACGATGCTGTGGCCGTTATTCTTGCGCCGGGAGCCGCCCGTCCCGGCCAGCACAGACCATCTTCCGACTCGTCACTGCGATGTCCCGGCAGTGCGGATGCGGCCGCCGACCTGCCCGCTTTTTTGGATACGCCTTATCCAACAGATATAGCGGGCAACCTCGATATAGTCATTGGGACGCCGAGGCACGATGTCAACGACATGGCCGTTTGGATAACTGTGGATGATATTTTCAATGCCCTGCGCCGCCGCCCCGATTTTTCCGCCCTGTTTGACAATCTGCTGGACATAGCCGTTACGGCACTGCAATCAAAACTGGACGGATGCCATTCAGATTGTGAGGGCGGGCATGCGGTGACAGGCGCGGATTTTCTTGCGGCCCAAGCCGAAGCAGTGGTTGGCAACCGGGCACAAGGACGGCTTCCCGCGAGTTCTATCCTCGGCATTGATTCAGCCCAAGCAGATTTTTATGACAACTGGCGTGACCAGTTACGTTTTGTTGCTTGCGTTGAGGGAAGCGCCTGTCTCACAGCGGTATTGCGTGAATCAGCTATTTCCTCGGCTATCTCCGAAACCGAAACCTGCCGTGCGCTGGTGTTGTTTGGGGGCGAGCGTCTGCGGGGCAGCGCGCCCCAGCGGAGGAGTACCGTCACGGAACGTGCCGACCCCGCGCAGTACCTTGAAGGAAGCAACCTCCAGAGTTTTATCGCCGGTACGGGGGACTTTGCCGGCTTCCGCCATTATGCCGTTGTCGATAACCGGCTTCCCGCCAGTGAGGATTTAATCCGATGCGTACCCTAACGATGTTTGCGGGCGGGCGAGGTTTTACTTTAGTTGAAATGGCTATCGTCCTAGTGGTGATGGCGCTGGTAGCAAGCCTTTTTGTTTCGCCGCTTGGTGCGCGGGTAGAGGCCACGCAGCGCCACGCCGCAGAGAAAACGCTGGACGACATCACCGAGGCGCTCATCGGTTTTGCGCTCATTCAGGGGCGTCTGCCGTGCCCGAGCACCGAAACCAATCCGGCCAGCCCCGCCTATGGGCTGGAGCAAGGCCCGCCCTGCGTGCTGTCTGTTCCGGGCTATCTGCCTTGGCGCACGCTTGGGCTGCCCGCTACCGACCCTTGGGGCAGCCCGCGCACCCACGCCGCACAGCCGTGGGTAGGGCACTGGCGCTACAGGCCCGATAAAAATTTTGCCGAAGGGACTGTCACGCTTTCCACCACGCCAAGCGGGCAACTCCAAATCAAAGACCACAACGGCGATTTATTAAGCACGGCGGAGTCCCGCGTCGTCGCAGTGGTTTATTCCACGGGGCCCAATCGGCAAGACGACGGACTCAATGCCGTTGTGTTGCCAAGCGCCCCTGTTTTTGAAGCCGGGGAACCTACGCCCGGTTTTGATGATGTCATGCACTGGATAAGCCAGCCGCTTTTTGTAGCCCGCCTCGCGCGCGGAGGGCGTTTCTAAAAATTCTGCGTTTCTACACCACTACTGCCAAAAGGAGCTTGTTATGCAAAGGAAGTCTGTTTTTAACCAAAAAGGTTTTACGCTCGTTGAGATTGCCATTGTCCTCGTCATCATCGGGTTGTTACTCGGCGGCGTACTCAAAGGGCAGGAACTCATCAACAGCGCCAAGGTAAAAAGCCTTGCCCAAGATTTTCGCAACACCCAAACCATTCTTTATGCCTATCAGGACAAATACCGCGCCTTACCCGGCGATGACGGGCGCGCTGCTTCCCATGTTTGCCCGGCTTCCACGCCAACCTGTACAACCAATGGCGACGCCAACGGCGCGATTGACGGCGACTGGAACGCCACCGCCGCGGCCAATACCGACAGTATCCGTTTCTGGCAACACGTCCGGTTTGCGAATCTGGCCTCTGGGGCCACCGATACCGCCGCCGCCGAATTCCTGCCTCTCAACAGCGAAGGCGGGCGCATCGGCATCCAAGCCGGCGGCACGGCGGCTCCGCTGGGCGTTCCCGGCAGTAATGTTATTTGCTCGGCAGGCATCCCCGGCAAATTCATCCGCCAGCTCGACGGGATGCTAGACGATGGCAACCCAGAAACCGGCTCTCTGCGCGCAAGCACAGACACCGCCAGCGCCGCCGTAGCCGTAGCGGATTTAGATGACGGCACGGTTTACGTGGCGTGTCTGGGGTTCTGACGCTTTTTAGAGGGAGCGGCTTTATGACTGCGGCCTATCAATAGGCCGCATCGTTTGCTTCCTGCTTGGCATATTTAGGTTCTGGCATCCGAATACGTGCCGCCGGAACTTATTAGGCAATAAAAACGGGGTCTGAAAAGACCAGCGTGCCGTCTTTGCGCATCATGAGGTTGTTGGTATTCAGAATATCGGGGAGGACGTGGTATTCCTCAACAAAGTCGGATAACGCTTTGAGCGCGGCGTCGATGCTGGTGCCCATGTCGGCTTGTACCGTTGTCATATGATGCAGGGCGATGCGGCTCATGTTCATGCCCAAGCGCCCCCATTTCTGGCAGGCCGCCCAATAGAGTTCGATAATCCGGGTTGATAAATCTGCCGCTTCGCAATGTTCAGGAATGGGATAGAGCTTTTCCATTTCGATTAGGTGGAATGGATACCCTGACTGGGCGCGGCCAATAATGCCGTGGTCGGCATAGATAATCGGAAAATGCTTGCCCTTGGGGCGGTCATCGGCGGTGTAAAGAAAATAGTCGGCGGGCGAACTGATGACTTTGTAGACCCGTTCGCCGTCGCCTTTGTCCAGCACAATTGAATATTCCCCCCGCCCAATTTCTTCTTTTCCGTCAAGCAGCGGGTGCGCTGGGACGGGATCCGGCAGCAGAACAGGCTGACGGCCTAGAATGAATGCGGGCGGGGGAATTTTGTCTGCCACGGATTTAGCCTACTTTAGCCCATGATGTTGTAACCAGCGTCGACGTAGTGTACTCCACCGGTAATCAGGCGGCCGGCATCAGAGAATAAGAACGCTGTGAGTGCGCCAATATCTTCCGGCGTAACGAGGCTGTGCATGGGGGAACGCTCAACCGCCGCCGCCATCAGGCCGTCAAATCCGGCAATGCCGGAGGCCGCGCGGGTCATCAGCGGGCCGGGGGAGACGGCGTTGACACGGATATTTTTCTTGCCAAGCTCTGCCGCCAGATAGCGGGTAGCGGCTTCAAGCGCGGCTTTGCACAGCCCCATGACCCCGTAGTTGGGGATGACCATGTTTGCGCCGAGGTAGGTCATGGTGACAACCGACCCGCCGCCGGCCGCTTCTAGCAAAGGTTCCGCCGCTTTGGTCAGGCGCACGAAAGAGTGGGTAGAAATATCCATCGCCATAGCGAACCCTTCAGCGGACGTATCCACCACGCGGCCGTGCAGGTCATCGCGCTTTGCGAACGCCATGCTATGGAGCACAAAATCTAGCTTGCCGTAACGCTGGCTGATTTGTTTGAACGTCTCGGCGAGCGTTTCAGGTTGGGTAACATCCAGCAGAAACACGTCTGTGACGCCCAGCCGGTGAAGCACCGGCTCGATAAAAGCACGGGTTTTGTCATTTTGGTACGTGACGATGAGCTTTGCCCCTGCGTCCCGGCAAGCCTCCGCTACACCCGTAGAAATAGATTTTTCGTTTGCAATGCCTGTAATCAGGCCCACTTTGCCTTCTAGGGCAAAAGATGAACTCATAATGAATAACTCCATGAAAATAAAAGCTAAGTAGCGTAACGTTTGTAGTTTGCACTACGGTACGTAACGTACTCTCCGCGCAACACTGACCGTGACAAGTTTTTTTGACGCTTTGAACTCCGCCGGATAGCATTGTGCAGTGCACTATAAAACAAATCTGCGAATTTTGCTGCATTGCAATAAATGAATCATATTGGTTACGTTTTTATGGATTTCGACGGCGTCACCCATCCTTGGGGTGAAGCAGAGGATTTCCGATGTTTGCCGCTTATCGAATCTGTTTTGCGTGAATTCGATGAAGCTCGCGTCATCATTGCCTCTGACTGGCGGATGTTGTTTTCACTGGCCAAATTGCGCCAGCGGTTCTCGGAGGACATCCGCCCCCGCGTACTCGGCGTAACGCCTCACATTCTCCCGCGCTCTAGCCGCGAGCTGCATGGCCTGCGCGAACGGGAAGCTAGGCTGTGGTTGCAGCAGCATGCCGCCGAACCCGAAACCGCCGCATGGTGCGCGCTGGATGACGCGCCAGGTAACTGGACGACGCGCTCCCGCCTCATCCTCACCGACTTCAAGCGCGGCTTTACTGATGAGGACGCGCAAGCGATGCGCGGGATGCTGCGGGCGTTACGGAGTGGTGGAAAACCAGACTCTTCCCCGTTTGCTGAAGCAGGTGAAATCCCCCAGAGGCAGCGTTAAAGGCGCCGGGGTGGCGCACAGTTGGCGCAATGCCTCGGACAGCCGGGCGGCAGAAGGGGGCCTTGCGCCGAGACGCCGGAGTTCGTAGCGGAATAGGTTGGCAAGCCGTGCGGGGCTTAGCGCGAGCAAAGCCGTCCGGCTAAAGCAGGCTGCGGCGGCGTCCGCCCCGCACGTTCCCGTCACAGACAAAAGCCCCTGATGGGGTATTTGGCACGCCTGCCCGTCAATTTTGGCAAGTTCATCCAGCAAATCAGCCGCTTCGCGGAAGTGTTTGGCGGCACGGGCTAACGTGGCGCGGGCGGCGGGAAAGCGTGCCTCAATGGCAGGCAAGATGTGATGGCGCAAGCCGTTGCGGGCAAAACGTGGGTCGGCATTGCTGGCGTCATTCACCCAGGCAAGGTTTTTATCATTTGCGTAGGCAGAAATCTCCGCGCGGCTGTTTTCTAGCAGGGGGCGCAGGCGTCCGGGTTGTCCGGGAGCGGATGCAAGTTCGATAGTGGCCATCGCTGCCGTGCCACGGACGCCCGCGCCGCGCAAAAGGCGGAAAAGAACGGTTTCGGCTTGGTCGTCGCGGTGATGGCCTAATGCCAGCCAGTGACAGCTAACTTGGGAAAGCGCGTTGTACCGGGCAATCCGTGCGGCTTCTTCCAATCCGCCGGGATGGTCGCGGGAAACGTCAACCCTAAAAACTTGGAGGGGAATGCCGTACCGCTGACAGTGCGCTACGCAGAAATCCTGCCATTCGTCCGCCTCCGCGCAGAGATGGTGATGGACATGCGCGGCTTGTAGCGCATAACCGAAACGCGGCTGTAGCGTGTTGAGTATGTCCAGCAATACGACGGAATCAACGCCGCCGGAGAGCGCACAGCACAGACGATGCCGAGAATCAATGCCCGCTTTGTTGAGCGTAGCGGCGGCGGTATCGAGGAGGGTTGTCACGTGGCTTAAAAGTTAGGGGTTAGGGGTGAGAGGGCAGGTTTCCCGCCCTCCGCTTCGTCACCCGCCACAGCAGCCCGCCAAACAGGAAAGCGGCGGTGACGGTAGAGACAACGGCGGCTTGCCAGAAGCCGGCCGCGCCTTGGGGGACGGGGGCGTGAAAGGCGAGCCAATAGCCTAATCCCAGGCCCAGCCCCCAGAAACAGCTAAGGTGGATAAGTAGCGGGACAAAGCTGATTTTGTATGCCCGTAGCGCAAAACAGGCCACGGTTTGGACAGCATCAAAAAACTGGTAAATCGCAATGTAAAAAGCAAGGCCGATGGCGACTTCAGCCACTTTGGGGTCTTGCGTGGCCAGCCAGGCAATCGGTTTGCGCAGGTACAGCATGGCGACGACTAGCGCCAGTGAAAACGCGCAGGCAATTTTGAGGCCGGCAAAAGCAAAAGACCGGGCAAGCGCCTCATTTTTTGCGCCCACCGATTGCGCCACCTGTGCGGCAGTAGCAATGGCAAGCGAGAACGGCAGCATGTAAACAAAGGCAGATAGGTTAGCCGCGATGCGGTGGCCGCTAACTGTTTCCGCGCCGAGGCGGGCGATGAAAATCGCCATCAGGGTGAAGGCGCTTACTTCCACCAGAAACGAGAAACCGATGGGGATGCCGAGGCGTAGCAACTCTTTTTGAGCCGGCCAGCGGGGACGTTCCCGGTGCGCAAAAATATAGAAACGGGCGAAGCGCGGGTTGTTTTTCAGCAGCCAGAAACACAATCCCAAGCTGACCCAGCTCACCATGACTTGCGACAGCCCCGCGCCTACCGCGCCTAAAGCCGGCAAACCGAGATGCCCGCCCACCAGGCACCAAGCCAGCAGGAAGTGCCCAAGGGTTTCCAGCAAAGCGATAAACATTAACGGGCGAGGCTGCCCCAGCGCGGTAGCGGTGGCGTGGAAAGCCCGGTAGCCCAGCGCGGCGGGTAGCGATAGCGTTAAGAGCCGCATATAGTGGGCGGCAATCGTTTCAACTTCGGGTTCGGGGCGCGCAAACGCAAGCAGCCAGCGGGGATGGATGAGCAACGCGATACCCAGCACGGAGAGCAAACCCGCAAGCCACAGCCCTTGGCGCACGTCAGAGGCAATCCGCTCATGTTCGCCCGCGCCGTAATGTTGGCCGATGATGGGAACAAGCGCCTGAAGCACCCCTCCAAAGCTCAAAGCCAGCGTGGCATACAGCGCAGAACCTAACGTCACGGCGGCAAGATGCTGTGTGGAATGGTGGCCGACGATGATGGTATCTGCCACCATCATGCCAATGGAAACCAATTGCGCAACCAGCACGGGCCAGGCGTTTTTGAAGATGATTTGAATGGGAGGCCAAGCGGTGCGTAACATCAGGAAGGGGGGCAGGAAGAATCCGTCACGAAGGGCGGATTTTATTTAATCGCCTTGATTGAAAGGCCTAAGTTAGTATCGTACTTTTCTTTGTTTCCCGCGTCAGTATGTCCTCCTTCCCCATTCTTTTTACGCTCATCAAAATTGCGTATGTCGCCATAAATCTGGCTGGCATTGTCCGTCTGCACGTTGCTTTGCGGGGACGGAACATTTCCCGCTATGTGAGGAACGGGGCATGTTTGCTGGCCGTTGTGCTCTCGCTGTGTTTTCCGCTGGCGCGCCTGATAGAGAGCCACGGTTTTTGGGCGCGGGCCGTAACGTTTGCGGGCATGTTCTGGTTTGTATTTATGTTTCATGCACTGATGGCGTGGGGCGCGTTGGGGGTGTTCAGGCTTTTTAACCGACGTTTTGGATGGTTCAAAATTGCGCCGGAAGCGCGGGAACAATGGCGGCATCGATGTTGCGCGGGCATTGTATGCGCCGCGCTCCTAGTCTGTTTGGGCGGCGCAATCAACATGCAGTTCCCGGTCGTGCGGGAGGTCAAATTACCCGCTCCCGCCGGCGCCGGCCCGTTGCGCATTGTTGCGCTGTCTGACCTGCACCTTGGCCGTTTGGCAGGAACCCGCTTTCTTTCCGGCGTGGCTGACCTCATCGAGCCGCTCAAGCCTGACATCGTGGTTTTTCTGGGGGACATTCTCGAATATGACTTTGACCCTTCAGAGATAGAAGCGGATGCCGCCGTGCTGCGGCGGCTCAATCCCCGTCTGGGTATTTGGGGCGTTATGGGCAATCACGAACACATCGGGGAGAAAGGCAAGCTGAACATGCGTTATCTCAATGAGATGGGTATCCGTATGCTGGCAGACCAATGGACGGTACTGGAAGAGGTGTGGGGCCGTCACGCAGACGGCGGAAAAATTCTGCTCATTGGCCAACAAGATAGATATGCGTGGCAAAACCCTCTTGAAAAAACGCTGGCAAACGCCCCTAAAGATGCCGCCCTAAAACTTTTGCTTGTTCACCAACCTTTTAATTTGTGGGAAGCGGAAAAGGCCGGCATTAACCTGCAACTTTCCGGCCATACGCATAACGGCCAGTTTTTCCCGCTGAACTTCGCCGCCAAAATACTGTTTGAAAACCCCTACGGCCATTCCATGCGCGGCCAGACGCACTACTGGGTGACTTCCGGCATCGGCACATGGGGACAAAGAATCCGTACCTCAAACCGCCCGGAAATTGTGCAGATTGATTTAGTGCCGTGAGCTAAACCCCTTGCAAAACCCGTAACGCCATTGGATGCGGAGAGAGGAGGGGCAAGCATTGTTTGTCCTTATATCTAGGGTTTTGCAAGGTTTTGCTTTGGATGAGGTTTTCTCCAAAAATGGCGCAGGCGCAGAGTTTTGGGGAAGTCCGGCGGTCTGCGGAGCAGGGAGATGCGATTGCCCAATTCCAGTTGGGTGTGATGTACCGGGATGGGCGGGGTGTGCCCAAAAATGATGCGGAAGCCGTAAGGTGGTACCGCAAGTCAGCAGAACAGGGCTACGCAGAGGCTCAATACTTTCTTGGGGGAGCCTATTTTGAAGGGCAGGGCGTCCCAAAAGATGATGCGCAAGCCGTGAGGTGGAGTCTCAAAGCGGCGGAGCAGGGGTTTGCGAGTGCTCAATACAGTATTGGTTGGATGTACAAAAATGGGCATGGCGTCGCCCAAAATCACCGAGAAGCCATAAAGTGGTTTAGAAAAGCGGCAGAGCAAGAATTAGTGACTGCCCAGAGCATTCTCGGCGTGATGTATTTGAAAGGGCAGGGTGTCCCGCAAAATGATGCCGAAGCTGTCAAGTGGTTTGCAAAAGCGGCGGAACGGGGTGACGCGGAGGCTCAATACCGCCTTGGTCTGGCTTATTTCTTGGGAAGGGGCGGGATAACCAGAGATGATGCTGAAGGCGTAAGGTGGTTCCGCAAGTCGGCAGAACAGGGTAATGCGGATGCCCAAAACGCGCTGGGTGTGGCATACGGTGAAGGGCGGGGCGTTACCCAAAGTAACGAGGATGCGGAGAAGTGGTTGCGTAGGGCAGCGGAACAGGGACATGCAGAAGCCCAAAGCCGTCTCCGGGAAACGGGCTGCCCGCCACGGTTTTGTTTTTCTGCCAAGCAGGAAGCAAAGTATGGCAAACAGAGACCTTTGCAAAACCCGTAATGCCATTGGGTGTAGGGGCACAGTTAGGGCGAACTTTGTGCCCCTCTCCCCTGTGGGAGAGGAGTTAAGGGAGAGATGCCCACAGGGGCGGGTGAGGGGCGACGCCGAAAGGCGTCTAAAAGGTAAGGCAAGCATCCTTGCTTGCCATCTACAGGGAGTGTCTTGTGTGCCCCTCTGTACCAATCACTCAAGCAATCCCCAAACTTCTAACGTTTTCCGTGAGTACGCCGGGGTCGCTGTGTTTGCTGTTGAGCTTGATTTGTAGACGCAGGTCGTTGA